>NZ_JAOYTM010000020.1:0-88409 GCF_025847435.2 Pseudomonas sp. BT-42-2 | reverse complement strand
CCGCCTTCCGCCACTGAAGGCGTGGCAGTCAGAGTGACAGTGGTGGTGTCCTGCACATCGGTAACGCTGGTAGTAACCGGCGCCGGATTACCGACCAGATTCTCATAGCTGCCGCCACTGACGTTGGTGATGTTCGTGGTTACTGGAGCGTGGCCTTGATAGACATCATTGCTCACGGGCGTGCTGACAGTACTGGAGCTCTGGCCAACCGGGATGGTGATGGTTTGGCCGTTGGCCAAGGACACAACCACCGGGCTGCCGGTGACCGGTGCATTGACCGAAGCGGTGTAGACGATGCTGCCGCCTTCTGCCACTGAAGGCGTGGCAGTGAGGGTGACCGTGGTGGTGTCCTGGACATCGGTGACAGTGGTAGAAACCGGCGCCGGGTTGCCGACCAGATTTTCGTAGTTGCCGCCACTCACTGCCGTGATGTTCGTGGTGACCGCGGGATGTCCTTGATAGACGTCGTTTGTCACTGGCGTAGTGGCAGTGCTGGAGCTCTGGCCAACCGGGATAGTGATGGTTTGGCCATTGGCCAAGGTCACCACCACCGGGCTGCCGGTGACCGGTGCATTGACCGACGCGGTGTAAACGATGCTGCCGCCCTCAGCGACCGAAGGTGTGGCAGTGAGGGTGACCGTGGTGGTGTCCTGGACATCGGTGACAGTGCTAGAAACCGGCGCTGGGTTGCCGACCAGATTCTCGTAGTTGCCACCGCTGACGTTGGTGATGTGGGTGGTGACCGGAGCATGGCCCTGGTAGACATCGTTGGTCACCGGGGTGCTGACAGTGCTGGAGCTCTGGCCAACCGGGATGGTGATGGTTTGGCCGTTGGCCAAGGTCACCACCACCGGCGTGCCGGTGACCGGCGCATTGACCGAAGCGGTGTAGACGATGCTACCGCCTTCCGCCACCGAAGGCGTGGCAGTCAGAGTGACAGTGGTGGTGTCCTGAACATCGGTGACGCTGGTGGTAACCGGTGCCGGGTTGCCGACCAGATTCTCGTAGTTGCCGCCACTCACTCCCGTGATGTTCGTGGTGACCGGAGCGTGGCCCTGATAGACATCGTTGCTCACCGGTGTGGTGACGGTACTGGAGCTCTGGCCAACCGGGATAGTGATGGTTTGGCCATTAGCCAAGGTCACCACCACCGGCGTGCCGGTGACCGGTGCATTGACCGAAGCGGTGTAAACGATGCTGCCGCCTTCCGCCACCGAAGGCGTAGCAGTCAGGGTGACCGTGGTGGTGTCCTGGACATCGGTAACAGCGGTAGAAACCGGCGCTGGGTTACCAACCAGATTCTCGTAGTAGCCACCGCTGACGTTAGTGATGTTCGTGGTTACCGGGGCATGGCCTTGGTAGACATCGTTGCTCACAGGGGTGCTGACAGTGCTGGAGCTTTGGCCAACCGGGATGGTGATGGTTTGGCCGTTGGCCAAGGACACCACCACCGGGCTGCCAGTGACCGGCGCATTGACCGAAGCGGTGTAAACGATGCTGCCACCTTCCACCACCGAAGGGGTAGCAGTCAGGGTCACCGTAGTGGTGTCTTGGCTGTCACTCACAGTTGTCGTAACCGGCGCCGGGTTACCAATCAGTTGCTCGTAGCTTCCTCCGCCGACAGCAATGATGTGGTTGGAAATCGAGTCATGACCCTGATACACATCGTTGCCAACAGCAGCGCTTACTGAAGCTGAACTGGCCCCTACCGGAATGCTGATGGTCTGCCCGTTGGCCAGTGTCACCAGAACGGGGCTGCCGGTAACCGGCGCGCTCACAGACGCGGTGTAGACGATGGTCCCGCCTTCTGTGACCGATGGGCTAGCGGTCAAGGTCACGCTGGTAGTGTCCTGGACGTCACTTACCGTGGTACTGACAGGTGTGGTATTGGCCACCAGGTTCTCGAAACTGCCGCCACTGACCGCGCCAATGCTGGTGCTTACCGGTGCATGGCCCAGGTACCCATCGTTGCTCACAGGCGTGGATACACTGCCGACGCTTTGCCCGACGGCAATGGTGATGGTCTGGCCATTGGTCAGGGTCACCACCACAGGTGCACCGGTCACCGGTGCGCCGACGGAGGCGGTGTAGACGATGCTGCCACCCTCGGCAACGGTCGGTGTGGCGATCAGGGTGACGGTGGTGGTGTCAGGGCTGTCGGTGATCGTAGTGGTCACTGGCGCCGGGTTGCCGACCAGGTGTTCGTAACCGCCCCCTGTGACTTGGGTGATGTGATTGCTGACCGATTCGTGGCCCAGGTATACGTCATTACCGGCCGGCGCATTGACCGAAGCCGCGCTGGCGCCAACCGGGATGGTGATGGTCTGACCGTTGGCCAGAGTGACTACCACAGGGCTGCCGGTAACCGGCGCGGTGACCGAGGCGGTGTAGACGATAGTGCCGCCTTCAGCCACTGACGAGGTGGCGACAAGCGTCACGCTAGTGGTGTCTTGGGTGTCGGTCACAGTGGTGCTGACCGGTGTCTGGTCTGGCAGCAGATTCTCGTAGTTACCGCCACTGACCTGAGTGATGTTGTTGCTGACCGACCCATGCCCTTGATAGACATCGTTGCTGACCGGCGAGCTGACCGTCCCCGCACTTTGACCCACCGCGATGGTGATGATCTGGCCGTTGGCCAAGGTCACTACCAGCGGGCTACCGGTGACCGGTGCGCCGACCGATGCCGTGTACAGGATCGAGCCACTTTCAGCGATGCTGGGGGTGGCGGTCAGGGTTACCTGGGTGATGTCCTGGGTATCGCTGACACGGGTTGAAACCTCGCCCTGGTTAATCACCAGGTGCTCGAAGTTGCCCCCGGTTGCCTGGGTAATGTGTGCGTTGACCTGGCCACCATCGCGATACGGATCATCCGCAGGCGCGGCCACGCTAATGCTGGCGCTGCTCTGGTTGGCGCCGATGGTGAGGGTCTGGCCATTGCTCAGGGTGACGGTAACGGGAGTGCCGGCAGGGTTGCTAAGGGTCGCGGTATAGATGATCTGCCCGCCCTCGGCCACGCTCGGGGTGGCGCTCAGGGTCACGCTGGTGTTGTCTTGCACATCGGCCACGCTGGTGCTGACCGGCGCCTTGTTCGCCACCAGATTCTCGTAATTGCCGCCACTGACCTGGGTGATGCTGTTGCTGACAGCAGCAGGTCCCTGATAGGCATCGTTGCTCACCGGCGCAGTGACCGAGGCGGAGCTCTGGCCGACGCCGATGGTGATGGTCTGGCCGTTGGCCAGGGTCACCAGCACTGGGCTGCCGGTGACCGGTGCATTGATCGAGGCGGTGTAGACGATGCTGCCGCCTTCGGCCACCGACGGCGTGGCAGTCAGGGTTACAGTCGAGGTATCGAGCGAATCGCTGACCAGAGTTGTTGCTGGCGTCTTGTCGGCGACCAGACTCTCGAAATTGCCACCTACGGCCTTGTCGATACTCAGGGCAACGCTGCTGCCGTTCTTGTAGACGTCATTGGCCGCCGTTTGCACATTGAAGCTGGCGCTGCTCTGTCCGGCCGCGATGGCAAGTGTCTGGCCATTGGACAGGGTAACGGTAACAGGTGTCTGCGCCGGGTTGCTCAGGGTCACCGTATAGGTGATCACGCCGCCCTCGGTCACGCTCGGTGTTGCACTGAGGGTGGCGGTGGTGAGGTCGATGGTGTCGACGATCTGGGTAGTCGCTGGGGTAGCATCGATGTTGACGCTTAGGCCGCCACCGCTTGTGCCGGTGATGTTCGCCGAGACTTGCCCGCTATCGAGGTAAACATCGTCGCTGGGCGTTACGCCGACATTGATCGAGCCGCTGGTCTGACCGGCAGCGATGACGATTACTGCGCCGTTGGACAAGCTCACAGTGAGGTCAGTGGTAGGGGCTTGGGCGACAGTCGCGGTGTAGGTGATCACACCACCTGCCTCGCTAAGGGTCGGCGTGGCACTCAGTGCCACGGCAGTTGCAGCGCCAGCGGCGGGTGGGGTCGCGACGGGGTCGCGGGTGGTATCGAGCCCGGCGGTTTGCTCGAAGCGCAGCGCTTCGGAGAAATTCAGCGGCCCGGTGGGGTAGCCCACCGACGGGTCGACCACCCCGGCGGTCTCCTCGAGTATGACAAAGGTATGCCCGCCGCCAACCGAGCCGTCGCCGCCTGCTGGGGTCGGGCCTGCTGCTGTCGCTTCAAGATCGGTGGTCGGGTCGGCGCCGGCCTGGATCGCCTGTTGCAGCTCTTCGACCGAGGGCGCCGCCTGGGCGCTGGCCAGGCTCAAGTCGATGCTGCTGGCGGGCGTCTCGGCACTCCACTGGGTTTCCCGGCCTAGGTCGAGCAAGCGGCCGTCGGCCAACTGCAACGTCACTGCACCACCGGGGCCGGTGAGCACCTGATCTCCGGCAAACAGTCGATCGCCTTCGATGAGTAATCGCCGGATGCCTTCAGGGGATACTGCGACGACTTGGCCAACAATGCTTTTGACGATGGCTACGACAGTGCTCATGAGACTCTCCGGGTTACCCGATCGGTAGCTTCCATGCCCAGCCAGCAAGAGAATGCGGCGCGCAGATGGAATAATTCAAAATTGTTTTACGCTAAATGCACTCACTTACTGGTTATAACTTTCCGACTATGATTCCCATGTCTGGATAATGGCTGTGAACGCTAATTGCGTGAGTCTGCAAGTCATGTCACATCGAGAGCTGTGCAATTGCCAACTCTTACTTTTGTATTAGTCATCTGTCCGTTTGAGGCTTCAGGTCTAAGCCTATTGTTGCTTTAGCCATGAACCTGCGATCAATTGTTCCAAAAACCTCCAGAAAAGCGATTTATGGAAGGCTTGTTGAATCATCTTGAAACGCTCAATATCGGGCTATACAAAGATTGTCGGGGGAGAATTCATAGCCGGACCTTGCATCGAATCAATCACGCGTTAGGCTTGGAAAACGGGTTGATTAATATTTTGGCGAAGAGCTATTAAGTTGCCATGGGTCGACGCCTGAGATATGAGTCTCGGCCTACAGATTGCTGTGCAATACCAGGTTGATTGCAAAGGGCCGTTAGCGGATTAATGGCTTGGACCTGGGTGAGCGTTCCCAGGCATGGCCTGAAGTGCGCACCTACCCCATCTACCGCCAGGATGAAGAGAGCGCCGCGTGGAATCCGAAGTCAGTCGAGTCCAACTCAGTCACGATCCACGTAGTCAGCACGATGACCCGTTGCTGGACAGCCTGCTGACCCTGTGTGTCCTGCACCAGAAGCCCGCCAGCCGGGCCATGCTCACCACCGGCTTGCCGTTGCCGGCCCAGCGCCTGAGCCCTGAATTGCTGCCCCGTGCGGCGGCCCGTGCCGGTTTGCAAGGTCGCTTGCTGCAACGCAAGCTGGAGCAGATCCCAAGCATCGCCATGCCGGCCATGTTGCTGCTCAAGGAAGGCCGCAGCGCCGTCTTGCTCGGCTGGGAGAACGCCGACACTGCGCGGCTGCTGCTCAGTGAAAGCGACGGCGGTGAAGTGCTGGTCAGCCGCGAGGCCCTGCTGGGCGACTACAGCGGCAAGGTGTTCTTTGCCCAGCCGCAGCACAAGTACGACGTCAATCACGGCAACCTGATCCCACGTGCGCGTTCCTGGTTTCGCGACACCCTGCTGCGCAGCAAATGGCTGTACATCGACGCCATTGCCGCCAGCCTGGTAATCAACCTGATCGCCTTGGCCGCGCCGCTGTTCGTCATGAACGTCTACGACCGGGTGGTGCCCAACCAAGCCACCTCGACTCTCTGGGTGCTGGCTGTGGGCATCACCGGGGCCTACATTTTCGATCTGATTCTCAAGGGTCTGCGCAGCCTGTGTCTGGACCTTGCCGGAAAGAAAACCGACCTGATCATCTCTGCCACCCTGTTCGAGCGCATCGTCGGCATGGCCATGAAGTACCGCCCGGCACGGGTCGGTAGCTATGCGCAGAACATCCACGAGTTCCAAGGGTTGCGGGACTTCCTCGCCTCACTGACCCTGACCAGCCTGATCGACCTGCCCTTTACCATCCTGATCCTGATCGTCATCGCCATTATCGGGGGCCACCTGGTGTGGATTCCGGTGATCGCCTTCCCGCTGGCGCTGGGCATAGGCTACGCCTTGCAGAAGCCGTTGATGTCGACCATGGAGCGGACCATGGCCCTGGCCTCCGAGCGCCAGTCCAGCCTGATCGAAACCCTGGCCGGGCTCGACGCGGTGAAGGTCAACAACGCCGAGAGCGAACGCCAGTACATGTGGGAGCAGACCCTCGGCACCCTCAGTCGACTCGAGCTGCGGGTCAAGGTGCTCTCGGGGCTGGCGATGAACATCACCCTGCTGATCCAGCAACTGGCGGGCGTGGCGATGATTTGTGTGGGGGTCTACCTGATCATCGATGGCCACCTGAGCATGGGTGGCCTGGTCGCCTGCTACATGCTTAGCGGCCGCGCGCTCGGCCCGCTCGGCCAGCTCAACGGGCTGTTGGCCCGGTATCAACAGGCCAAGGTGACCATGGCCGCGACCGACCAGATGATGGAGCTGCCGCAAGAGCGCAACTTCGAGGAACGCCCACTAAGCCGCCAGGTCCTGCAGGGCGCCATCGAATTTCGTGGTGTCGACTTTACCTACCCGAACCAGCAGAACCAGGCGCTCAAAGGTATCAACTTGAGTGTCCGCCCAGGCGAGAAGGTCGGCATCATTGGCCGCAGCGGCTCAGGCAAGAGCTCGCTGGCCAAGCTGATCGTCGGTCTCTACGAAGCGGACAATGGCTCGTTGCTGGTCGATGGCGTGGACATTCGCCAGATCGATGTCAGCGAGCTGCGCCACAACATCGGCTACGTCCCCCAGGATATCCAGCTGCTGGCAGGCACCCTGCGTGACAACCTGGTCAGTGGCGCCCGCTACATCGAGGACGAAATGATCCTGCAGGCCGCCGAGCTGTCCGGCGTGCACGAATTCGCCCGGCTACACCCGGACGGATACGAGCTGCAGGTCGGCGAGCGAGGACAGAACCTTTCCGGCGGCCAGCGGCAGAACGTCGCCCTCGGACGTGCCTTGCTGCTCAACCCACAGATACTGCTGCTCGATGAGCCGACCAGCGCCATGGACAACACCGGCGAAGAGCGCCTCAAGCAGCGCCTGCAGGCCGTAATCGAAGGCAAGACCGTGCTGCTGGTGACCCACCGCGCCTCGCTGCTGTCGCTGGTAGACCGGCTGATCGTCATCGATCGCGGCCAAGTGGTCGCCGACGGACCGAAAGCGGCCGTCATGGATGCGCTGAAGAAGGGGCAGATCAGTGTTGCATAAGCTTGATATGGGCCAGCTCAAGGACAACCTGCGCCGCTACTTCAAGGGGTCGGAGTCGCTCAGCGGGCAACCCCTGCCCGAGGTCAACAAGGCACTGATCGAAGATGCCCCGCGGGTGGTGCGCCTGACCATCTGGGGAGTGATCGCGTTCTTCCTGTTCCTGATCGTCTGGGCCTGTTTCGCCCCGATCGATGAAGTCACCCGTGGCGAAGGCAAGGCGATTCCGTCGTCCAAGGTGCAGAAGATCCAGAACCTCGAAGGCGGCATCGTCGCCGAGATTTTCGCCAAGGAAGGGGAGGTGGTCGAAGTTGGCCAGCCACTGCTGCGCTTGGATGAAACTCGCTTTGCCTCGAACAAAGGCGAAACTGAAGCCGATCGGGTCGCCATGGCCCTGCGGGTGGAGCGCCTCAGTGCAGAAGTCGAAGACGTGCCATTGAAGATCGACGATAAGTTGCGCGAGAGCTCGCCTAACCAGGCCGCCAGCGAGGAGTCGTTGTACCAGAGCCGGCGCCAGCAATTGCATGACGAAATTGCTGGCCTGGAGCAGCAGTTGGTCCAGCGCCAGCAGGAACTGCGCGAGTACAACTCCAAGCGCGCCCAGTATGCCAGCGGCTTGCAGCTGCTGCGCCAGGAGATCGCCATGTCCGAGCCGTTGGTGGCCAAGGGCGCGATCTCCCAGGTCGAGATTCTCCGCCTGCGCCGTTCAGAGGTGGAGAACCGTGGTCAGATGGATGCCACGGCCCTGGCCATCCCGCGTGCCGAGGCGGCGGTCAAGGAGATCCAGAGCAAGATCGAAGAGACCCGCGGCAAGTTCCGCAGTGACGCCCTGACCCAGCTCAACGAGGCCCGCACCGAGCTAAGCAAAGCCACCGCCACCAGCAAAGCGCTGGATGATCGGGTCAACCGCACCCTGGTGACCTCACCGGTGCGCGGCGTGGTCAAGCAGCTGCTGGTCAACACCATCGGCGGAGTGATCCAGCCGGGTGACGACATCGTCGAGATCGTCCCGCTCAATGACAGCCTGGTCATCGAAGCGAAAATCCTGCCCAAGGACATCGCCTTCCTACACCCCGGCCAGGAAGCCACGGTCAAGTTCACCGCCTACGACTACACCATTTACGGCGGGTTGAAGGCCAAGCTCGAACAAATCGGCGCCGACACCATCACCGATGAAGACAAGAAGACCACCTACTACCTGATCCGCCTGCGCACGGACCGTAGTCACCTGGGCACTGACGAAAAACCGTTGCTGATCATTCCGGGCATGGTGGCGACAGTGGACATCATGACCGGCAAGAAGACCATCATGAGCTATCTCCTCAAGCCGATCATCAAGGCGCAGAGCGAGGCCTTGCGCGAGCGATGAACAACGCGCAAGGGCTGCTGTAACGCACTATGCAAACGAGTGCGACGGTCGGTCACATAGCACCTTGACACTATTTTCCCGTGCTGCTGTAGAATTGACGGCTTAAATCAAGCCCAATCTGCAAGCGTCGTATTTTTGACACATTTTTTCGTCAAAAAGCCGCAGTTGCTAGCGTGCGGCCTCCATCCCTGAAGTCAGCTTCGATATCGAATTCAGAGTCATTGTTTTGACGAAAAGTATTCCGTTGTTGGCTATTCCCGGTTTGGGTGCCGAGCATAGTCAATTGCATGAGCAAGGCCTGTATTGGTTGGCCTGTGACAGCACAGAAAACGCCGCTACGCTCTGCCGCCAAGTCATCGAAGCCATGCCTGAACAAGGCAGGGCGGCGCTGCTGGGTGATGCGCGCGTCTTGCATGCGGTCCTGGAAGGGATAGACCCGACTTGTGGCCCCGACGAGCTAGCGTTGTACGAGGCTGACACGCAGGCCATCGTGCATCTGCACGATGATCTACCCCGCATCGATCTGCCGGGTCGTGTGCTGCTGGTCCTGGTGCCGACAGCTGCCTGGGAAGGGGGCAAATCCGAGCGTTGGTGCCAAGCCCTGCGCCAAGCGGCACTTGCAGCCGGTGCGCTGATAGTGGTGATCAGTGCCGGGCAAAGTGCATCGCTGGTCGAGCGTCTGCGTGCATTCAACCAATCGCTCGACGGGCTTGCCCAGCTCTATCGTGGCCAGGGTGGAGTGCGCTATCTGCAGCATTTCTGGAGTAACCCCCTTGGTGTCGCCGGCTCCCAGGATGTCGAGCTGGCGCGCCGTGACCGTGGTTTTGCCGTCGCTGGGCGGCTGCAGCCGCTGGCCGACGCCGGTAGTGATGAACTGCTGTGCCTGGCCCAAAGCCAGGTTTTGGAGGGGGCACCAGCGCTGTCCGAGCACTGGCAGGTATTCGATAGCATCAGCGAAGTTGGGGCCAAGGCTAGCCGCGCCGTTTCGGCAACGGTGATCTTCGCTATGGACGGTGGGCAGCGTCTGGATGTCTTGGCGCGGCAGCTCCATACCTTGCGACAGCTGCGCGGCAACGCCCTGAAGCTGGTGGTACGTGAGATGGCACCGACCCTGCGTTATCAGGACGAGCAGTTGCTGCTGGCCTGTGGTGCCAGCCAGATCGTGCCATTCGGCGCTAGCCTTTCACGCTTCCTGACGATGGTCGACAGCATTCAGGGGTACATCTGGCGCCGCCACCTGCCAGCTGATTTCGATGCCTTGCTTGCCCGTCTGCGGCCGCTGCCGATCTGTGGCCTGGTGGCGCCACGGGCATTTGCCGAAGCGGTGCAACAGATGTGGCATGGCCATCGCAATGGGGAAATCGTGCACCAATTGCTGGTGCTTCGCCCTGCACCGGGCCTGAGCCCACTGCAGGCCTGCTCGCGTACGGTGTTCCGGCGCGATGGCGATATCGCGTGTGTGGTCGGCGACGTGCTGTTCCTGTTCCTGTTCGCCTGTCGTTCAGAAGGTGTCGAGCAGGCCCTGGATCATATTTTCCAGTTGTCCTGGAAGGAGCTGTTCATCAGTCAGGACGTGCTGGTCAGCCTCGATAGCTTGGCTGCAACGGCCTTTCTCGACGAAACCGTGCCGCAGCCACCACTGGCCGATTCGGTAGCGCTGCCATCGGTACAAAAACGGCCTGCATTGGTACCACGGCAGATCGCCCTGAGCCTTGAGGGGGCGGCATGAACTTTGTGCAAATGCTCCAGGTGGTCGGCATTAGCGCGCTGGTTACCTTGATCCTGGTTGGGGTGGTGATGCACGTGCGCACCGTGGTCCAGCGCTGGCTTAGTCGCCACTTGCGCCCTCGTTACCTGAAGCCGGTGGGCGTACGCCGCCGTGTAGTGCATCAGGACCCTGATCATGACTAGTTCAACATTATCTGCCCCAGCACCGGCCCGTTGGCACGGGCTGGGTGCCTGGAACCTCTACTTCCTGGCCAAGTTCCTCTTGGTCGCTGTCGGCATGCTGGACTTCCAGGCGCTGCCCAACCTGCTGTTCGCGGCATTGCTACTGGTCCCGCTGACGGGACGCTGGCTGCGCGTCGGGCGCCAGGTGGTGGCCGTGCCGTTGGGCATCGCCCTGTTTTATCACGACACCTGGTTGCCACCGTTCCGGCGCTTGCTGGCGCAGCCGGGTGTGCTGGACTTCTCGTGGGATTACCTGCTGGAACTGATGGCCAGGTTCATAAACTGGAACCTGGTGGGGGGACTGGTGCTGCTGGTGGTGGGTTATCTGTTCCTGCGCCACTGGCTGCGCCTGAGCACCTTGAGCCTGGTCGGCCTGGCATGGCTGGCGGTCGGTGGGTTGCCGTCGCTTAGCCCTGTGGGCAGCCAGGCAACCGTTGCCGGAGCAGCCACCCCAGCCACTGTAGCCACCTCAGGGCCTGTTGCGGCGGTCGCTGACACCGCGACCTTGAATGCGTGGCTTGAACGATTCTTCGCCAGCGAGCGGCAACGGGTGACCACATTCCCTGCCGTGAAGCCGGATGAGCAGACATTCGATCTGCTCGTGATCAATGTGTGCTCCTTGGCCTGGGACGACCTTTCCGCCGTCGGTATGCATGACAACCCGTTGTTCTCGCGGCTGGACGTGGTCTTCGATCAATTCAACTCGGCCACTTCCTACAGCGGACCGGCGGCGATTCGCATGCTCAGGGCCAGCTGTGGTCAATCGTCTCACGCGGGTCTCTATCAGCAGGCCCCCGAACAATGCCTGCTGTTCCAGAACCTGGCCAAGCTCGGTTTCCAGAGCCAGACCTTGCTCAACCACAGTGGCCGCTTCGACAACTTCATCGGCGATATCACCAGCCAGCACATGCCTCAGCCCGGCTTGAGCGCCAGTGACTTCCCACGGGCGCTGGTCAGCTTCGACGGCTCGCCGATCGCCGGTGACCTGGATGTCCTGAGCGGCTGGTGGGGCAAGCGTAAGAGCTCCGGTGCCGAACATGTCTCGCTGTTCTACAACACCATCAGCTTGCATGACGGCAACAGGATGGTTACCGCCGATGGCGGCACCCGTCCGGCCAATTACGCGACGCGGGCCAATCGCCTGTTCGGCGACCTCGGCAAGTTCCTCGACGAACTTGAAGGCAGTGGCCGTCGCGTAGTGGTCGCCATCGTTCCCGAGCACGGCGCGGCCTTGCACGGTGACCGCATGCAGTTGTCAGGCATGCGTGAAATCCCCACCCCGTCGATCACCCATGTACCGGTCGGCCTCAAGTTCATTGGTATGGGGCAGCCGGCGCGTAGCGAGCCACTGAAAGTCACTGCGCCGACCAGTTTCCTGGCGTTGTCCGAGCTGGTCTCACGTGTGTATGCCGGCCTCGGGGCAGGACAGACGCTCGACTTGCCGAGTCTGTTGACCGACCTGCCAACCACCGAACGCGTGTCTGAAACATCCGGTGCCCAGGTCCTGGACTACCAGGGCCAAACCTATATGCGCCTGCAAGGCCAGCCGGATTGGCAGCCTGTTCCCAAGGAGAACCCATGATGGCTGGCAAAGCTGACCCCGCCGAGCGCAGTGATGATATTGCCCAACTGCGTCAGTACCTGGCCATGCCAACCTTGAGCTATCAAGACATTTCGATGATGGTTGGGGTGCAACAGGCGTTGCAGCGCTGGCCGCTACTGGGCGAAAGCTGCAGGGCCGGTCTGGAGCAAGCGGTGGTCGAGCGGGCCGAGCTGGCTGAGGCCGAGCTGTCATGATCAGCCTGGCTTTGCATGGCTTGCGCGGTGGGCTGGGCCGCACCGCTTTGCTGGCCGCGCTCGGCTATGCCTTGCGCGAGCTGGGCGAGCGCGTGCTAATGGTCGACCTGAGCCAGGATAACCTGTTGGGCCTGCACTGCAACTTGCCGCTCGATCAGCGCGAGGGTTGGGCGAGCGCGCAGTTAGACGGCCGACCCTTTGGCAAGCCAGTGTATGAAGTGCTCGACGGGCTGTGCCTGATGCCATTTGGTGAAGTGGCGCAAAACCGCCTGGACGATCTGGCGGACTGGCATCAACCGCACCTCTGGCATAAACGGCAGGCTGCACTTGCCGAACATTTTGATTGGCTGCTGTTCGACCTGCCTCATCCGGTTGCTGCCAAGACCACGCGTGGCTTCGACACAGACATGCGGATACTGGTGGCTGAGGCGGAAATGACCAGCCACGTCTTGCTCGGCCGCCAGCAGATCGAGCGTTACGACCTGCTGCTGGTCAACCGTTTCAACCCGGCCAGCAGCCTGCAGAGTGATGTGCTGATGGTCTGGCGCGACCTGCTGCGCAACCGCTTGCCGATGCAGTTGGTGCATCGTGACGAAGCGTTCGCCGAAGCCTTCGCCTGCAAGGCGCCGGTTGGCCACTACGCGCCACAGTCTCTGGCGTCCCGCGATGTGCAGAGCCTGGCGGTGCGCTGCCTGGCAAGGCGGCAAGCGTGAACGTGACACCACTCTCGGCCTACGCCTACTTCACCGCACGAGGCGCCCATCGGCCCGTCGCCCTGCTATTCACGCTGGGCGCGTGGCTGGCGTTCCTGTTCCTGCGGCTCGAATCGCCTTCCTGGCAAGCGCTGCTGGCCGAACGTCAACGCTTGTTCCCGCAGTTCGTCGGCAAGCGGCCGACCCTGGGCGACCCGCTGCGCCTGATGATCCAGTGCTTCTGGTTGTTGGTGCGACGTGCACCTCAGCCGCGTAAAGCTGGTCGAGCGCCGCGTGTCTGGTCGTTTGCCATCCGCCATATGCGAGGGGTCTGGCAGCACCTACGCAAGTGCCGAGCCCGCCTGGCCGAGGCCATGCACCAGGTACCAGTACGCTTTCGCGACAGCAACTTGCAGCACGATGCCGCCCAGCACCTGCGCCAGCTGAGCGTATTCGGTCGGCGACTGTTCTACACCGTACTCACCTCGTGCGCTGTGCTGCTGGCCTTGCTCTGTGTGACCGAGCCGTTCGGCTACCTGGCGCAGCTAGTGTTCATCTTCCTGCTGTGGGGCATCGCCATGCTGGTGCGCTACATGCCGGGCCGTTTCCCGACGCTGATGCTGATCGTGTTATCGACGATCATTTCTTGCCGCTATTTGTGGTGGCGCTACACCTCGACGTTGAACTGGAACGACACGCTCGATCTGGTCTGCGGGGTGATTCTCCTCGCCGCCGAAACCTACTCCTGGTTCGTGCTGATCCTTGGCTATATCCAGACCTGCTGGCCGCTGCAGCGCAAGCCGGCGAACCTTCCGGACAACCCCGCGCGCTGGCCGACGGTCGATCTGCTGATCCCCACCTACAACGAGGATCTGTCGGTGGTGCGTACCACGGTGCTCGCCGCCTTGGGCCTGGACTGGCCCCGCGAGTGCTTGCGCATCTACCTGCTGGACGATGGCAAGCGCGAGACGTTCCGCGCCTTCGCCGATGAAGTCGGGGTAGGCTACATCGTGCGGCCGAACAACAAGCACGCCAAAGCCGGTAACCTCAACCATGCACTGGGCGTCACCGACGGTGAATTGATCGCCATCTTCGACTGCGACCACGTCCCGGTGCGTTCCTTCCTGCAGATGACGGTTGGCTGGTTCCTCAAGGACGCCAAGCTGGCGTTGGTGCAGACCCCCCATCACTTCTTCTCGCCCGATCCATTCGAACGCAACCTGGGCTCGTTCCGCCGCCGCCCCAACGAAGGCGAGCTGTTCTACGGGTTGATCCAGGACGGCAACGATATGTGGAACGCTGCCTTCTTCTGCGGCTCCTGTGCCGTACTGCGACGCACCGCGCTGGAGAGCATTGGCGGTTTTGCCGTCGAAACGGTGACCGAGGACGCCCATACCGCGTTGCGCCTGCACCGCCAGGGCTGGACCTCGGCTTACCTGAGCATTCCCCAGGCCGCGGGTTTGGCCACGGAGAGTCTGTCGGCGCACATCGGTCAACGCATTCGCTGGGCGCGGGGAATGGTGCAGATCTTCCGCACCGACAACCCGCTGTTTGGCCGCGGACTGAGCCTGTTCCAGCGAATCTGCTACGCCAACGCCATGCTGCACTTCCTGGCCGGTCTGCCGCGGTTGATCTTCCTCACCGCGCCGTTGGCGTTCCTGTTGCTGCACGCCTACATCATCTACGCGCCGGCGCTGATGATCCTGCTCTACGTGCTGCCCCACATGATTCACGCCAGCCTCACCAACTCGCGCATGCAGGGTAAGTACCGGCAAACCTTCTGGGGGGAAGTGTATGAGACCGTCCTGGCTTGGTATATCGCGCGCCCGACCACGGTCGCACTGTTTGCGCCGAAGAAGGGTACCTTCAATGTCACGGCCAAAGGTGGCCTGATGGAGCAAGGGCAGTTCGACTGGCGCATCGCCCAGCCGTATCTGTTCCTTGCCGGGCTCAATGTGGTCGGCCTGGGCTTTGCCGTCTGGCGCTTGTTCACCGGGCCAGTCGCGGAAATCGGCACGGTGATCGTCAGTTCGTTGTGGGTGATCTACAACCTGCTGATCCTCGGCGCCGCCTGTGCGGTGGCTGCCGAAGTGCGTCAGGTACGGCGCGCGCACCGTGTGCAGATGCACCTGCCGGCTGCATTGGTGCTGGAAAGTGGGCATGGCTTCCCCTGTACCCTGGTCGACTATTCCGATGGCGGCATCGGCCTGCAATTGGGTGATGGCGTATCGCCCGCACCCGGGGAGCGCGTGCGCTTGCTGCTTAGTCGCGGCCAGCGTGAGTTTGCCTTCAATGCACGGGTTACCCGCATCGTCGGTCGGCATGTGGGCCTGACCTTCGACGGTCTCAGCCAACAGCAGCGCATCGACCTGGTGCACTGCACCTTCGCCCGTGCCGATGCCTGGCTGGGCTGGCAGGACAAGCACGAAGTCGATCGCCCGCTGCGTAGCCTGGTCGACGTCCTCAAGTTGGGTGGCGTCGGCTATCTGCGTCTGATCGAACATACCCCAAGTTGGCTGCGCGAGCGGCTGCAGCCGATACGCCAGCTGACGCGCTGGTTGGGCAGCTACCTGCCACGCACGCCTCAACCTCTTTCATCCACGAACCTTGTTGACCGAGACGCATGATGACTCGTTATCCCGCGCGCACCTGGGGCCTGGCGATGGCGCTGCTTGCCTCGCTGTTCCAGACCGCAGCTGTCGCCGATGTAGCCCCCCTTGCCCTACCGGTCGAGCCATCGGTGCCAAGCTGGCCCGTGACCCAGACGTTCGAGCAGCTCGGCCAAGCGTCCGACAGCTTGCTGCTGGGGGTACGCAACAACGAAAACATCGAGTTCGGCGTGCGCCGCGATCGTCTGGCAACCGACGCCGTGCTGCAGCTGGATTACACCCCTTCGCCAGCGCTGTTGCCGAATCTGTCGCATCTGCGCGTGTACCTCAACGATGAATTGATGGGGGTGGTGCCGGTCGAAAAGGACCAGCTTGGCCAGCGGGTGCGGCGCCAGCTGCCGCTGGATCCGAAGCTGATCAGCGACTTCAACCGGGTGCGCCTAGAGTTCGTCGGGCACTACACCGATATCTGTGAAGACCCTGCGCACAGCGGCCTGTGGCTGAACGTCAATCGTAAGAGCCAGGTTCAGTTGCGTGAGCAAGCGCTGGCGCTGGAAAATGACCTGGCCTACTTCCCGCTGCCGTTCTTCGATGCCCGCGACACCAGCAAGGTCGAGCTGCCTGTGGTGTTCGCCGATGCACCAACTTTGGGTGAGCAGCGTGCCGCTGCGATCCTCGCCTCGTACTTCGGCAGCAAAGCAGGCTGGCGCAAGGCGACCTTCCCGGTGTCATTCAACAGCCTGCCAGCCAGCGGCGACAAACCGCGTCCCGCCATCGTCTTCGCCAGCAACGAGCGTCGCCCGGCATTTATCGCCGACCTGGAGAAATTTCCGGCGGTCGATGGCCCGGTGGTGCAGCTGATCGACCACCCTGGCGATCGCTGGAGCAAACTGCTGCTGGTGCTGGGCCGTAACGACGACGACCTGGTCAAGGCCGCGTCGGCGCTGGCCGTTGGCAGTGACTTGTTCCGTGGTTCGCGGGTCAAGATCGAGCAAATGACTGCTCTGCAACCGCGCAAGCCTTACGATGCGCCGAACTGGACGCGTACCGACCGGCCGGTGCGTTTCTCCGAGCTGCTCGACTACCCGCAGCAATTGCAAGTCAGTGGCTTGCAGCCGCGGCCGATCATCCTCGACGTGAACCTGCCGCCGGACCTGTTCGTTTGGCGCAACCAGGGCATCCCGCTGCAAACCTTGTATCGCTACACGCCGCCAGCGGTCACCGACGAGTCGCGCCTGAGCATCAGTGTCAATGACCAATACATAACCAGCATGCCGCTGGTGGGCAACGACCGACGCAGCAGTACCCTAGAGGAAATGCGCCTGAACGTACTGTCCACCGACAGCACCGCATTGACCGAGCAGTCGCTGGTACCGGCGCTGAAGATCGGTGCGCGCAACCGCCTGCGTTTCGACTTCAGCTTTGCCAGCACCCTGGGTAGCGCCCAGCGCGACCATTGCCAGACGTCCCTGCCGGTGGATGTACGTGCGGCGATCGATGAAAACTCGACCATCGACCTGTCTGGCTATCACCACTACATGGCCATGCCTGATCTGCGCGCCTTTGCCCGTAGCGGCTTCCCCTACAGCCGCATGGCCGACCTCTCCGAGACCCTCATCGTGGTACCGGCCAAGCCCACCTCGATGCAGGTCGGCACCTTGCTCGACGTGATTGCCAGCCTGGGCGGGCAGATTGGCTACCCGGCCGTGAACGTGCGTCTGAGCGACAACTGGAAACAGGCTGCAGACGTTGATGCCGATCTACTGCTGATCGGCAGTCTCCCCGAAGACCTGCGCGAGCAACCCAACCTTGGTCTGTTGCTCAACGCCCAGCGCGACTGGATGGTGCAAGGGCGGATGCTGGAGCAGGCCGGCAGCCGCCGCTTCGATACCTCCCCGGTTGTGGCCAACAGCCGAGTCGCAGTCAGCGCCCAGGCGCCGATTGCCGCAATCACTGGCTTGAAGTCGCCATTCCACGAGCAGCGTAGCGTTGTCGCGTTGTTGGCCGGCTCCGATGCCGCATACGGCATGCTGCGCGAGGTGCTGGCCGATTCTGGCAAGCTGGAAGCGGTAGCGGGCTCGGTCGCCCTGGTGCGCAGCAGTGGTGTCAGCAGCCAGTTCGTTGGCGAACATTACTTTGTCGGCCAGCTGCCATGGTGGCTGCTGCTGTGGTTCCACCTATCTGACTACCCCGCCCTGATCGCGGTGATCGCCACCGTCAGCGTGCTGCTGTTCGCCTTCCTGTTGTGGCGTGCACTGCGCTGGGCAGGACGTCGTCGCCTGGGTGAGGCCGATTGATCATGCGCCAGCTGTTGGCATTGCTGCTGGTGCTCTGCACGCCTGCTATCGCCACTGCGTCGACGCCTTGCCTGTGGCCGGCCTGGGAGCGCTTCAAGAGCGAACTGGTCAGCACCGATGGACGGGTGCTCGATCGCAGTGACCAGCGATTGATCAGCACTTCCGAAGGACAGAGCTATGCGCTGTTCTTCGCGCTGGTCGGCAATGACCGCCCGGCGTTTGCAAAATTGCTGCGCTGGACTGCCAACAACCTGGCCGAAGGCGACCTTTCCCGACATCTGCCGGCATGGCTGTGGGGCAAAGGCAAGCAGCAATGGCAGGTGCTGGACAGCAACAATGCCAGTGATGCCGATCTGTGGATCGCCTACAGCCTGCTCGAAGCGGGGCGGCTATGGGGCGAGCCGTCCTATACGCAGTTGGGCCAGCACATGCTCTGGCGCATCGCTGCGCAAACCGTGCGCAAGCTGCCTGGCCTGGGGCTGATGCTGTTGCCCGCAGACTATGGCTTCGAAGACAGCCGTGGCTGGCGCCTGAACCCTAGCTACCTGCCGCCGCAGCTGTTCGACCGGTTTGCCCTGGTGGACCCGCTATGGGGTGAGATGGCCGTCAACGTTCGTCGCCTCTGGTTGCAGGCGTCGCCCAAGGGCTTTGCGCCGGACTGGCTTCTATGGACGCCAGCGGCAGGCATCGAGCCCGACCCTGAGCACGGCAACTCCGGCGACTATGACGCCATTCGGGTGTACCTGTGGCTGGGCATGCTGGCCACCGACGCACCACAGCGCGACGAACTGCTGCGCCACTTCGCGCCAATGATCGCAGCCACCACTCACAAGGGGGTGCCTCCGGAAAGTGTCGACGCCCGTAGCGGCAAGCAGAGTGGCCAGGGCCCGGTAGGCTTCTCCGCCGCGCTGCTGCCGCTGCTGGCCAGCGTCGCTGATAGCCCCACGTCACTTGAAGCCCAGCGCAAAAAGCTACGCGAACAACCTGCCGAGCCGCAGGCGTATTACAACCAGGTCCTGGTCCTGTTTGGCCAAGGCTGGGATGAAGCCCGCTATCGCTTCGACAACCAAGGTCGTCTGCTGCCTGCCTGGAGTGCTACATGTTCCGAATGATCGGCGTGCTGACGCTGACCGTGTTGTCTTTTGCCGTGGCCGCGCAACCCAAAGACCGCGATGAACAGCGCCAATGGCTGCTTGAGCAGATACGTATTGGCGAGGCCTTGCACCGTGACGATCTGGTTCGCGACGCGCTGGCCAGGTTACGTCTGCTTGAGCCGCGCAACCCTGAGACCATGTTGGCCGCGTTGAGCCTGGCGCTGCGTGAGCAGAAGCCTGAAGAGGCCGAGCGGTTGCGGGCCAGCATCAGCGAGCTCGCACCCGGCAGCCTTCAGGATCGACAAGCCCGACGGTTGTTGC
The DNA here is from genome assembly GCF_025847435.2 of Pseudomonas sp. BT-42-2. NCBI lineage: Bacteria > Pseudomonadati > Pseudomonadota > Gammaproteobacteria > Pseudomonadales > Pseudomonadaceae > Pseudomonas > Pseudomonas sp. BT-42-2. The sequence continues at coordinate 68,996 of NZ_JAOYTM010000020.1, read as the reverse complement.
AACTGCAGCAGCCGGAGCAGGCGCAGCGTTTGCAGCAGGCCCGCCTGATGGCGGTTACCGGGCGTTACGACGAGGCCCTGGTCGCCTATGACCAGTTGTTCGCTGGCGAGCCGCCTAGCTTGGAGCTGGCTCTGGACTACTGGCGGGTGCGGGGCAACCTGCCTGGCCAGCGGCCAGACGCGATCCAGCAGCTGCAGCAACTTGATCGACGCTACCCGGGCAGCGCTGGCTTGCGCCAGACGTTGGCCAGTTGGTTGTTCAACGAAGGCCGCGCCAGTGAGGCGCTGGCCGTGCTCGACCAGTTGTCGCGCGATCCAGCTGCGCGCGATGCAGCCGCGCAGCGTGAGTTCGACTATCTATCCGAGCAACCGGTGAGTGCTGACAGCGTCGCTGGCTGGCAAGCATTCGCCCAGCGTTATCCCGCTTCACCGCTGTTGCCGCTCGCCGGCGAAAACCTCAAGCAACAGCGCACCTTGGTGGCTGACCCCGCTTGGCAGGCAGGACAGCGTGGCAAGGCGCTGCTCGAGCAGGAGCGAAACGTGCAGGCAGAGGCACAGTTGCGCCAGGCTCTACGCCGCTATGCCAATGATGCAAGCCTGCACGGTGCCTTGGGCGTGGCGCTGATGCGCCAACGTCGTTATGCAGAGGCCAATACGTCATTTCACCAGGCCGTGGCCATCGAGCAGAACACCCGCTTGATGAGCAAATGGAAAGACCTCGAGGCTTCCAGCCAGTATTGGGGGATGCTGCAGCGGGCAGACCGCGCGCTGGAAATGCACGATCTGCGTGTCGCCCGCTCGCTGTATCAACAGGCCCGTCAGCAACGCCCGGAAGATGAGTTCGCCATGCTCGGGTTGGCCGATGTGGCGTATGCCGAAGGCGACCTGGTCGGCGCCGAACGGCAATACCTGCAGGTGCGCCGTATGCTGCCCGGAAACGAAAGCGCGGTACGCGGTCTGATGCGCATCTACCAGGCGCAATCGACATTCAAAGCCCAAGCCTATCTGGACAGCTTGCCGCCGGCGCAGCAAGCCCAGTTTGCCAGTCTGCGGCGCAGCCTGGAGTTAGGCCGCCTGCGCGAGCAGGGCGACGCGGCGCTGCAACGTCAGGACTGGGCTACCGCCAGCCGGGTCTTGGCGCAGGCTGCGCAGCTGGCCCCCGATGAGCCATGGCTGGTCTATCAGTTGGCCAACAGCCTACGCCAGCAGGGCCGTACTGCTGAGGCCGATGACGCATTCAGCAGGGTGCTGCAGCGTCAATCGGCCGATCCTGCCACGCGCTATGCCCACGCCCTGTACCTTGAGTCCAGTGACCGTGATGCACAGGCCCGCGACAGCCTGCACGGCGTACCGCAAAGCGCCTGGACCGATGACATGCGTGCGCTCGACAAGCGCGTGCGTCGGCGCATGACCTTGGCCCATGCCCAGCGGCTGCAGGAGCAAGGGCGCACCGACGAGGCCACTAGTGTGCTGGAAGCCGGCCTGGCCCAGGGCGAGGGCGATCCTGACGATCTGTTGCTGATGGCCGACTGGGCTGCAGAGCAAGGCAATCACACCAAGGCGCGGGGTTATTACCAACGCGTGCTGCAGGTTCAGCCGCAGCGCCCGGAGGCCCGCCTTGGGCTGATGGAAAGCTCGATTGCCGAAGGCGATCTGGCCCGAGTGCGTCAGGCATTGGACGCGCAGCCTCTACAATTGACCGACGAGCAAGGCGCTGCCCAGCGGCGGTTGGCTGCAGTCTGGGCCGCTCTGGGAGAGAACGATAAGGCTGCCCGTCTGCTGGATCATGTCGCCGCACTGCAAACCCAGCCAGACCCGCTGCTGCGTCGTGATGCTGCCCGTTTGGTGGCGGCCAACGATCCACAGCGGGCGCTGGATCTATACGCAGCGGCGATGGCCGATGCGCAGTTGCTCAGTCGCTCGGCGGTGACGCCGCGTGACGACCGGGCCATGACCCTGGCTAGCCGCGCAAATGATGGCGATGACTGGCTGGTGCGCAGCCTACGCAGTGATGTCGATGAGCTGTATCGCCAGCGCAACACTAGCGTCACCCTCATGCATGATTACGGTTGGCGCAAGAGTGACGGTACGCCAGGTATTTCCAGATTGAGTACCCAATCGACCTTGCTGCATGTCGACACGCCTTGGGAAGATGGCAGGGCCTTTGCCCGCGTCGAACGCATCGGTATGGATGCCGGCTCATTCGAGCAGAACGCAGATGGTCAAACTACCGCCGATTTCGGCACTTGCCAGTTTGTCGGCGTCACCCGCAACGGAACGCCCCTACCGACGTGCCAGGCGGGCTCGCAGACGGCCAATGGTGGTGTATTGGCGGCCGGATGGCAGAACAGCCGTTGGGGCTTCGACGTGGGCACCACCCAAGGCTATGAGGTCAACAACTGGCTGGGCGGCGCGATCGTCAATGGTGATTTGGGGCAGGTAGGCTGGTCACTGGCGGCCTCGCGGCGCCCCATGAGCAACTCGTTGCTGTCGTTCGCCGGTGCGCGCGATCCGGCAACCAAGGTCCGCTGGGGCGGCGTGACGGCTAATGGCGCTACCCTGGGCCTGAGTTGGGACCAAGGGGGGGATCACGGTATCTGGGCCAGCCTTGGGCACCATTGGCTGTATGGCGAGAACGTTGTCGACAACCAGCGTACCCGGGCGATGGCAGGCTATTATTTTCGTGCACTGGAAAAGGCCGACGAGCGCATGCGGGTTGGCCTGACCCTGATGCATTGGCGCTACGACAAGGACCTGGGCGGATACAGTCTCGGTCAAGGAGGCTACTACAGCCCGCAACGCTACGAGTCGATCGGCTTGCCCGTCAGCTATGCCTGGCGCAACTACGACTGGTCGTTCCTGCTGGAAGGCTCGGTCAGTTGGTCGCGTGCCAACAGCGACAGCAGCCGGGTCTACCCGAACCAACACCTGAACCGCAAGCTGCTGGAGCGTTATGACATTGTCGAGTCGAATATCGATGCAATGACTGACGCCAGTGCCAGCACTGGCCTTGGCTACCGGCTGCATGGTGCATTCGAGCGGCGGCTGAGCGACCGCTGGGCTCTGGGTGGCGGTTTCGACTGGCAGCACAGCGATGACTATGCGCCCAGCCATGCCGTGTTCTACGTGCGCTACCTGTTCGAACCGTGGCGAGGCAATCTGGCTTTGCCCGTTACCTCACTGGAGCCCTACAGCGAATGGCGTTAAAGGGTAGTCAGCGGTCATGGCCGGCAGATGAACTGCTTCATATGGTTATTCTCTAACGGTATTTAAATTATTTTTCTTATACCTTTATAGTCACTCCCACTGCGTACCTGCCGACCAATCGGCGCGCCGCACGACTTGAACCCACACGGGAGTCCCCCGTGCGTTTCTGATCGATGCGCGCCCTGAATGCCGCGCACTACGTGGGAGTGAGAAATGCCAGCCGCCTCTAACGCCTTGTCGGCCATCGACAGCGCACAGCCGCAATCCTTTGAAATTCGCCCGTTCTCCGGTGCCGTCGGCGCCGAGATCATCGGCCTGGACCTGGCCCAACCGGTCAACGCCGAGGACTTCAGCCGTATTCACCGCGCCCACCTGGATCACCACGTATTGGTGTTCCGTGACCAGCGCATCACCCCCGACCAGCAGATTGCCTTCAGCCGCCGCTTTGGCGAGCTGCAGATCCATGTGCTCAAGCAGTTCCTGCTGCAAGGCCATCCCGAGATTCTGATCGTCTCCAACATCATCGAAGACGGTCGCAACGTCGGCCTGGGCGATGCCGGCAAGTTCTGGCATTCGGACCTGTCCTACAAAGAGCTGCCAAGCCTGGGCTCGATGCTGCATGCCCAGGAGCTGCCCAGCGAAGGCGGCGACACCCTGTTCGCCGACATGCACAAAGCCTGGGACGCAGTGCCCGAAGCCCTGCGCAAGGTGGTCGAAGGCCGCAGCGCCGCGCATTCCTATACCGCACGCTATGCAGAAACCAAATTCGAGGGCAACTGGCGCCCGACCCTGACCGCCGAACAGCTCGCGCAGGTCCAGGAAGTGATTCACCCCGTGGTGCGCACCCACCCGGAAAACGGCCGCAAGGCACTGTTCGTCAGCGAAGGCTTCACCACCCGCATCGTCGGCCTGCCGCAAGACGAGAGCCGTGATGTGCTGCAGCAGTTGTACGCGTTGAGCGTGCTCGAGCAGAACATCTACCGCCACCAGTGGCAGCCGTACGACCTGGTGTTCTGGGACAACCGCTCGTTGATCCACCTTGCCACCGGCTGCCCCGCGCACCTGCGGCGCAAGTTGTTCCGTACCACTATCCAGGGCGATGCCCCGTTCTGACGACTGAGGAAATTCATCATGCGTAAATCCATCAGCCGCCTGGCGGCAAGCATCGGCCTGGGCGCGAGCCTGGTCATCGGCACCTTGGCCGCACCCACTGCGGCCCAGGCCGAAGGCAAGATCCGCATCGCCGAGCAGTTCGGCATCGTCTACCTGCTGCTCAATGTGGTCCGCGATCAGAACCTGATCGAGAAACACGGCAAGGCCGAGGGCATCGACATCGAAGTCGACTGGGCGCAGTTGTCCGGTGGCGCCGCGATCAACGACGCACTGCTGTCGGGCTCGGTGGATATCGCCGGTGCTGGTGTCGGCCCACTGCTCACCGTCTGGGATCGCACCAAGGGCCGGCAGAACGTCAAGGCCGTGGCTTCGCTCGGCAACTTCCCGTACTACCTGGTCAGCAGCAACCCTAACGTGAAGACCATTGCCGACCTGTCCGAGAAAGACCGCATCGCCGTGCCGGCGGTGGGCGTGTCGGTGCAATCGCGCTTCCTCCAGTACGCCGCTGCCAAACAGTGGGGCGACAAGGAATACAACCGCCTCGACAAATACACCCTGGCCGTCCCCCATCCGGATGCCACCGCCGCACTGCTGGCCGGTGGCACCGAGCTGAACGGGCACTTCTCCAATCCGCCGTTCCAGGATCAGGTGCTGGCCAACAAGAACGTGCACGTGGTGCTCAACAGCTATGACCTGCTCGGCCCCAACTCGCCGACCCTGCTGTTCGCCACCGAGAAATTCCGCAAGGACAACCCCAAGACCTACAAGGCCTTCGTCGATGCCCTGGCCGAGGCGGCTGAGTTCGCTCAGAACGACAAAGCTGCAGCGGCAGACACCTACATCCGCGTGACCAAGGCCAAGATCGACCGCGATGCGCTGATCCGCCTGATCGATAACCCACAGTACGAGTTCACCGTCACGCCGAAGAACACCTACCCGCTGGCCGAATTCCTCTACCGGGTTGGCGCGATCAAGAACAAGCCTGAATCGTGGAAGGACTACTTCTTCCAGGACCAACGCCCACTGCAGGGGAGCTGATTGCCAATGACCGCCCCATTGCCAGGCCACACGGCCAGCAACCTGAGCCGTGTTGCCACGCCAGCGCTGCTCGCTGTGGATAACTTGAGCCTCGAATACCGCACCGCGCAACGCGTGGTGCGCGCCACTCACCAGGTCAGCTTCGAAGTCGATCGTGCTGACCGTTTCGTCCTGCTGGGTCCGTCCGGTTGCGGCAAGTCGACCTTGCTCAAGGCCGTGGCCGGTTTTATCGAGCCAACCGAAGGGCAGATCCTGCTGCAGGGCCAGCCGGTCAAAGGCCCCGGCCCTGACCGTATCGTGGTGTTCCAGGAGTTCGACCAGCTGCCGCCGTGGAAGACGGTCAAGCAGAACGTCATGTTTCCGCTGCTGGTATCCGGCCAGCTCAAGCGCGCCGAAGCCGAGGAGCGCGCTTTGCATTACCTGGACAAAGTGGGCCTGGCGGCGTTTGCCGATGCCTATCCGCACACCTTGTCTGGTGGCATGAAGGCGCGCGTGGCGATTGCCCGGGCGCTGGCCACCCAGCCGAAGATCCTGTTGATGGACGAGCCGTTCGCCGCGCTCGATGCCCTGACCCGGCGCAAGATGCAGGAAGAACTGCTGCTGTTGTGGGAAGAGGTGCGCTTCACCCTGTTGTTCGTCACTCACTCCATCGAAGAGGCGTTGGTGGTCGGCAACCGCATCCTGCTGCTCTCGCCCCACCCTGGGCGGGTGCGCGCCGAGGTGCATAGCCACCAGTACGATTTGGGCAGCCTGGGGGCCAGTGATTTCCAGGCCAGCGCTCGACGTATCCACCGTTTGCTGTTCGATGAAGCCCAGGAGCCTGCACAAGCCGCAGACCTGGGTTTCAACGATATCCGCATCGCCTACTGACAGGAGCTTGTGCCATGACCACTACCCCTGCACGTCAGGAATACGAGGTGCAGCTGCAGCCGCTGCTCAGTGTGCCTCTGGAACGCCAACTGCCACTGGTCCAGCGCCTGTGGCAGCAAGGTTGGCTGCGCAAGACGGTGATCCTGATTGTGTTGGCGCTGCTGTGGGAAATTGCAGCGCGCTACACCGATAACGACCTGCTTCTTCCGAGTTTTCTACAAACCGCTGTTGCCCTGTGGGACGGCATGCTCAGCGGCGAGCTACCGGCCAAGGTCGGCGTTTCGCTGATCGTGCTGCTCAAGGGCTACGTGCTGGGCATCGTGCTGGCCTTCGGCCTCACTAGCCTGGCAGTGTCGACCCAGTTTGGCCGGGACTTGCTCGGCACCTTGACCTCGATGTTCAACCCATTGCCGGCGATTGCCTTGCTGCCGCTGGCGCTGCTCTGGTTTGGCCTGGGAGATAACAGCCTGATCTTCGTTCTGGTGCACTCGGTGCTGTGGGCGCTGGCGCTGAATACCTATGCAGGTTTTCTGGGTGTGTCCGAGACCCTGCGCATGGCTGGGCGAAATTATGGCCTGAAGGGTTTGCGCCTGGTGCTGCACATCCTGGTGCCGGCGGCGCTGCCGTCGATCTTGTCAGGTTTGAAAATCGGCTGGGCGTTTGCCTGGCGCACGCTGATCGCTGCCGAACTGGTGTTTGGTGCCAGCAGCGGCAAGGGCGGGCTGGGCTGGTACATCTTCCAGAACCGGAATGAGCTGTACACCGACAAGGTATTCGCCGGCTTGGCGGTGGTGATCTTGATCGGCCTGTTGGTGGAAGGGCTGGTGTTCAATACCCTGGAGCGGGTGACCGTTCGGCGTTGGGGCATGCAGCGCTAGGCCTTACTTCGGCGGTGAATTCTTCGCGGGCAAGCCCGCTCCCACAGGGTTTTTCGGTGCTTTTGGGGCGGCGGTGAGTCATTCAGATCGGTTGCAGTTCCCATACCTAGGGCCTTCATTGGCACTCTGCAGCCCTCAAGGTCAGTGAGGTCCCTGTGGGAGCGGGCTTGCCCGCGAAAAGGGCGGCGCGCAGCTCAGTCTTGGTAATGGGACGCTGCACTGCTCAAGGTCCGCCCGATCTCTTCACGCAGCGCGGGCGGCTGTTCCACCACCACGCCATCGCCCTGGCTCAACAGCCACCAACGCAGCGGCCAGCCATCGGTGACTGTGGCGCGCATCCGGTGCCCGTGTTCGAGCGCCGTTAGCTGCATATCCGCGCTCAACGGCGCCTCGCGCAGTTGGCGCGCCAGCCCATCGCTGACCCACGCCTGGATCTGCATTCCAGCGCCCTGCACGGGTTGCAGCGCATCATCACGCAAGAATCCCTGCAAATCGAAGTTGCCGCGTAACTCGCCCACGGCGGTGGACGACCAGTGCCAGCCAAACGGGATGCTCTTGTCGTTGCGCTCAAGCGGAAAGATCAGCGACAGCTCATTGAGGTCACGCTCGACCGTGCGCTTGCTGACGCTAAAGCCAACGTCGCGCAGGCGCCAGACCAGTTCGGCACTGGTAACGCCAGGGGAGCGGCTGGGCAATTGGCGCAGCAGCGCCCATTGACGGCTGAGGGTGGCGCGGGTAGTGGCGAACGGCAAAAGGGAACGTCCTTGTCTAGGCTTGCCGCAATAGGATGGCGGCACGAGCGGGGTATGGCAATTCGCCACACCGTGCTCAGATCAAGGAAGATGCATTTGGTTGCCTTCCATCAGATCGTTCGCGACAGGTTTCGTCGTGGCATCGCGCAGAATCACGCCTCAACACGGCTGCGGTCGGGGCTGTGTGTCGTTCAATGAGGATGAACATGTCTGCTGCCAGCAATATCCATTCGCTGCTCGCGCGTCTTTTGCCGGCGCGGATCGCCCCTGTGCCGGCTCGGCCGCGCCAGCGCCAACGACTGTTTGCCGGGGTGGGCATGCCCAGCCAGCGGGCGCCGTTGGGCGAGCGCTTTGGACTGGTAAGTCGCCTGGATGAAGCGGTCGACCTGCAAGCGGTGTACAGCGACCTGCGGCGCCTGGCCCTGGAGGGCAATGTGGCGGCGCTCAATGACCTGGGCTGGATCTGGCTCAATGGCAAATACTGGATCGCCGATACCCAGTTGGCCGGGCACTTGCTGCGCATGGCGGCGTTGCAGGGAAGCGCTGCGGCGTGGTTCAACCTGGGTCAGCAGCACTATTTCGGCAAGGGTGTCGAAGTGTCCTACGAGCAGGCTGCCGAGTGTTATCGCCAGGCCTTCGAGCGCGGGATGCTGCATGCGGCGGCGGCCTTAGGCGATCTGTACGAAGAAGAGATCTGTGATGGCGATCAGGACTGGCAGGTTGACCTGGTCGAGGCGTTGCGCTGGTTCATGAAGGGCGCGAAACGCGGTGAAGCGCGGTGTCGGTTTGAAGTGGGGTATCGGTTTTTACATGGCTTGTATGTTCAGAGCGATAGCAAGGCTGGGCTGTATTGGCTGGAGTTGGCTGCTGCCGCTGGGGTGATGCAGGCGGCCGAAGAGCTGGCGGTGCATTACAGCAGCCGGGATGCAGCGCGTTATCTGGACTGGCGAGATCAGGCGATCTTGATGGGCAGTAGCTTGGCTTTGACCATGAAGCTGGAAGATCAGATTCGGCCTTGAGGGAGTCGGGACCGTGAAACGGCCCCAATTCCCGCTCACATGAACAACATTTCATCCCGGTACTTCATCGCCCGCGGTTGACGACAGGGGGAGGGCAGGGCGTATATTGATAGTTAGCAAACTATGAATATCCTCGGTTCCTTACATGACGCTTGATGCACTGCACCTGAAAGTCAGCAGCGGCATGGTCGTGGCTGCGCGCCATTGGCGGCGCATCTGCCATGCGGCCTTGACCGGCTACGGCATCTCCGAAGCCTGCGCGGTGCCCCTTCTGATGATCGTGCGCCTGGGTGATGGCGTGCATCAGGTGGCGGTGGCCAATGCTGCCGGTCTGGAAAGCCCTTCGCTGGTACGCCTGCTCGACCAGCTGTGCAAGGCTGGCCTGGTCTGCCGCAGTGAAGACCCACTCGACCGCCGCGCCAAGGCCTTGAGCCTGACCGCTGATGGCCGCCTCCTTGCCGAATCCATCGAGGCTGAGCTGGTGCGCCTGCGCCGTGAGGTCTTGCACGGCATCAGCCAGGCCGATCTGGAAGCCACCTTGCGCGTTATCCAGGCTTTCGAAGCAGCCGGCCAGGTCACCCCAGGCGGCTTTGCATGAACGGCTTTTTCAGCTCGATGCCGCCAGCGCGCGACTGGTTCTATGGCGTACGGACCTTCGCCGCCTCGATGATCGCCCTGTACATCGCCCTGCTCATGCAGCTGCCGCGCCCGTACTGGGCGATGGCCACGGTGTACATCGTCTCCAGCCCGTTCGTTGGCCCGACCAGTTCCAAGGCGCTGTACCGTGCCCTGGGCACCTTGCTTGGCGCCGGTGGTGCGATCTTGCTGGTGCCGCCGCTGGTGCAATCGCCGCTATTGCTGTCGATTGCCATCGCCCTGTGGACCGGCACCTTGCTATTCCTCTCGCTGAACCTGCGCACAGCCAACAACTACGTGCTGATGCTCGCCGGCTACACCCTGCCGATGATCGCCCTGGCGGTGGTTGATAACCCGCTGGCGGTGTTCGACGTGGCATCGTCGCGGGCCCAGGAGATCTGCCTGGGGATCGTCTGCGCGGCAGTGGTCGGGGCGATCTTCTGGCCGCGCCGGCTGGCGCCAGTGGTGGTCGGCTCGATGGGCAGCTGGTTCAACGAAGCGATGCGCTACAGCGATACCTACCTCGCCCGCGAAGTGGCTGCTGACAAGATCGGCGGCATGCGCGCCTCGATGGTCGCCACCTTCAACAGCCTGGAGTTGATGATCGGCCAGCTCGGCCACGAAGGCGCCGGGCCGCATACCTTGAAGAACGCCCGCGAACTGCGTGGACGGATGATTCACCTGCTGCCAGTGATCGATGCCCTGGACGACGCCCTGGTAGCGCTCGAAGGCCGCGCACCCGCCCAGTTCGCCCAGATCCAGCCGCTGCTCGCCCAGGCGCGGCAATGGCTGCAAGCCAGCGCCGAAGACGCCTCGGCCAGCCGCTGGAGCGCACTGCGCGACCAACTCGAGCGCCTCCAGCCCAGCGCCGCCGCGCTCGATCAGCGCCCGGAACTGCTGCTGTCCAACGCCTTGTATCGCCTCACCGAATGGGTCGACCTCTGGCAAGACTGCTGCACCCTGCAGCACGCCCTGCGCAACGACGACGCCACGCCTTGGCGCGCCGCCTACCGGCATTGGCGCCTGGGGCGCCTGACGCCGTTCTTCGACCGTGGCCTGATGCTCTACTCGGTGTTCTCTACGGTCACCGCGATCATCGTCGCCTGCGGCCTGTGGATCGGCCTGGGCTGGAACGACGGCGCCAGTGCGGTGATCCTCGCTGCCGTGGCGTGCAGCTTCTTCGCCGCAATGGACGACCCTGCGCCGCAGATCTACCGGTTCTTCTTCTGGACACTGATGTCGGTGATTTTCTCCAGCGTCTATCTGTTCCTGGTCCTGCCCAATCTGCACGACTTCCCCATGCTGGTGCTGGCGTTCGCAATACCGTTCATTTGCGTCGGCACCCTTACCGTGCAGCCACGTTTCTACCTCGGCACCTTGCTGACCATCGTCAACACGGCGACGTTCATCAGCATCCAAGGTGCCTACGACGCGGACTTCTTCACCTTCCTCAACGCCAACCTGGCAGGCCCGGTGGGGCTATTGTTTGCTTTCATCTGGACCTTGCTGCTGCGCCCGTTTGGCGTGGAACTGGCGGCCAAGCGCATGACCCGCTTTGCCTGGCGCGACATCGTCGAAATGACTCAGCCGGCGACCTTGGCCGAGCAGCGTCAGGTCGGCGTGCAGATGCTCGACCGCCTGATGCAACACCTGCCGCGCCTGTCGCAAACCGGCCAGGACAGCGGCGTGGCCCTGCGCGATCTGCGCGTGGGGCTGAACCTGCTCGACCTGCTCGCCTACATGCCGCGCGTTGGCCAGCAAGCCCGTGAGCGCCTGCAAACGGTGATCGAGGAAGTGGGCGCCCACTACGGCCAATGCCTGCGCGCCGGTGAGCGCTTGCACGCCCCGGCTGCGCTGCTGCGCAACATGGAGCGGGCCCGCCAGAGCCTGGCCCTGGACGAGCTGCACGACCGGGGCGACGCCCGCGTGCACTTGCTGCACGCCTTGAGCGGCCTGCGCCTGGCGCTGCTGCCGGGGGTCGAGGTGATGCTTGAACCGAGCGAACAACCGCAACTGCCCCAAGGGATCGACGGAGCCCCGCTGTGATCGGTGAACTGGATATCAGCGGGGTGTTCCTGCCCACGCTACTGGTGATGATGTTCTGCACCTACCTGCTGTTTCTGGGCGTGCACGCCGTATTGGTGCGCCTGCATTTCTACCGCCTGGTCTGGCACCGGGCATTGTTCAACGTTGCCCTGTATGCCGTGCTGCTTGGTGCGGTGGATCACTTTTGCCGAAGCCTGATGCTGCCATGAAAAAACCTTTGTTGACCTTGGGCCGTGTGGTCCTGACCCTGTTGGTGGTGACCTTCGCGGCCGTATTGGTCTGGCAGATGGTCGTGTACTACATGTTTGCCCCCTGGACCCGCGACGGCCATATCCGCGCCGACGTGATCCAGATCGCTCCGGACGTGTCCGGGCTGATCCAGCAGGTCGAGGTGCGCGACAACCAGGTGATCAAGCGTGGCGATGTGCTGTTCACCATCGACCAGGACCGCTTCACCCTGGCCCTGCGCCATGCCCAGGCGACCTTGAGCGAACGTCAGGAAACCCTCGCCCAGGCCGCCCGTGAGGCCCGGCGTAACAAGCAGCTGGGTAACCTGGTGGCGGCCGAGCAGCTGGAAGAGAGCCAGTCCCGCGAGGCCCGCGCGCGCTCGGCGGTCAACGAAGCCCAGGTCGCAGTCGACAGTGCCCAGCTCAATCTCGACCGCTCGGTGGTACGCAGCCCGGTCGACGGCTACCTCAACGACCGCGCGCCGCGTGCGCATGAGTTCGTCACGGCCGGCCGGCCGGTGCTGTCGGTGGTCGACAGCGCCTCGTACCACGTCGATGGCTATTTCGAGGAAACCAAGCTGGGCGGCATCCACATTGGCGATGCGGTGGACATCCGCGTGATGGGCGACGACACCCGCCTGCGCGGCCACGTGCAGAGCCTCGCTGCCGGCATCGAAGACCGCGACCGCAGCAGCGGCGCCAACCTGCTGCCCAACGTCAACCCGGCGTTCAGCTGGGTGCGCCTGGCTCAGCGGATTCCGGTGCGGATCGCCTTCGACGAAGTGCCGCAAGACTTCCGCATGATCGCCGGGCGGACCGCCACGGTATCGATCATCGAGGGCCAGCGGCCATGAAACACCTGATCCTGGCGGGCCTGAGCCTGTCCCTCAGTGCCTGCATGATGGTCGGCCCGAACTACGAGGTGCCCAAGGACGCCGCCGTGCAGCGCAGCGATCTGAACGGCCCGCTGCGTCAGGATGCCGATAGCGTGGTGTCGGCGCCGGTCCCTGAGGACTGGTGGCAGCTGTACCAGGATCAGCGCCTCAATCAACTGGTGCGTCAGGCCCTGGGCGCCAACACCGAGCTGCGCGTGGCGGCCGCCAACATCGCCAAGGCCCGCGCCCAGCTCGAGGTGGCCGAGGCGCAAGGCGGCTTCAGTGGCGGCGCCAAGGTGGCTGCCCAGCGTCTGCAAGAGTCGGGGGAGGCGTTCTTGTTGCCGGAGAAAGTGCCGGTGGCCAACATCGGCGAGGCGATCCTCAGCGCCTCCTATCAGTTCGACCTGTGGGGCACCTTCAAGCGCGGCACCGAGGCGGCCCAGGCCAACGCCGATGCCGTACAGGCTGCTGCCGATACCGCCCGCATCACCCTAGTGGCCGATGTGGTCAAGGCCTACACCCAGGTGTGCTCGGCCAACGAGGAATACCACATTGCCCGTGAGTCGCTGGATTTGCAGGAGCAGAGCGTACAGCTCAACCAACGCCTGCGTGATGCGGGGCGCGGCGATGAGACCCAGGTCACTCGGTCGCAGACCCAGTTCAAGTCGCTGCGAGCTGAGCTGCCACGCTTCAAGGCAGAGCGCGAGGCCGGCCTGTATACGCTCGCGGCGTTGCTCGCCAAGCCAGTCGAGCAGTTGCCCGCTGGCACTGCCGATTGCGCCGAGCTGCCGCACCTGGCGCAGCTGATTCCGGTTGGCGATGGCGCCGCGCTGCTCAAGCGCCGGCCGGATGTGCGCCAGGCCGAGCGTCAGCTGGCGGCCGCCACCGCGTCGATTGGCGTGGCCACCGGCGCGCTGTACCCGAATATCAGCATTGGCGCCCAAGTGGGCACCATCGGCATCCTGGAAAACCTCGGCGAACCATCGACCAACCGCTGGGGCTTCGGCCCATTGGTCAGCTGGACCATTCCCACCAACGGCACCCGGGCACGGATCCGCGAGACCGAGGCGTCGACCCAGGCGGCCTTGGCGCATTTCGATGGCGTGGTGCTAAATGCTATTCGCGAGACCCAGACTCGCCTGGCCCAGTACAGCGCTTTGCTTGATCGGCGCGACGCCTTGCAAGAGGCTGAGCGTTCGGCGAAAGAAGCTGCGGACCAGACCCACCGGTATTTCCAGGCAGGGCGAGAGTCGTTCCTGGCGGACTTGCAGGCGACCCGCACCTATACCGACATGCGCGCGCAGTTGGCGGCGGCCAATAGCCGGGTGGCGATGGGGCAGATTGGTGTGTTCCTGGCCTTGGGTGGTGGTTGGAAGGATACTGCGACCAAACAGTGAGATACTGGGGCCGCGTTGCGGCCCTTCGCGGGCAAGCCCGCTCCTACAGGGACATGCGGTACCTGGGGGGGCGGGGCGCCGAATCGCTGCGAAGGGCCGCACAGCGGCCCCGGCAATCTCAAGTCAGCGCAAAATCCGCGCCGGCTCATCCGCCGGCAAATGGCTTTGACCCACCGGCCGCTCCGGCTGCCCAGGTACTTCACTCCCTAGCTGCTCAGCCAGCTGTTGCGCCACGTCCATCCCCAGCGCCTTGGACACCTCACGCACCACCCGTGGGCGGTTGAGGGTCACGCGCGCATCCTGGCTTTTCACCAGCTTGGTGTCCTGCCCCTCACCCATGGCGGTGAACGCCGACGTGATCTCATAGGTGCTGGTGTTGATCAGGCTGAAATCAGCCACCACGCTCAAACCAAGCACCGCCGAGTAGCTGTCGGTATGGTCCAGCGAATTGACGTCACGCTGGAAGTCGATATCCGACAAGGTGCCGAACAGCACATAGTCGGCGCCGGGAAACGCGCCGTTCTTGATGCGCTCGATCACGTCGTACACGTCTTCGCTGGACGAGGCCGTGTAGGGCTTGCCCTGGACCAGCTGGAGCATCCCGCCCTTGAGAATCTCGCCCTTGATGTCGCCACCAAAGCTACGCAGCTCGCTCTGCTCGATGTAGCTCTTGTTGCTTTGGTACTCGCTGTAGCTCGACGAGTGACTGGCGTTATACGGGCTCGACTGGCCGCTGCTGTGGGCGTTGACGCTGTGGGTGTACTCCTCCACCTGCGCCTGGTAGGCGAGGTCGGTGACCGCGACCTTGGGGGCCGCTTGCGCGCAAAACGCGCAAGCCAGGCCGATGACTGCCATCCATGTACGCATCGCTTAGCGCTCCGTGGTCTTGCGGATTTCTTTTTCGTCCATCCATTCAGCCAGGCCGCTTTCGACGTCGACCAGTTGCAGGCTGAACTTGTAGAACACGTCCTTGTAGTCGCTGCTGCGCTTGACGATCGAGCTGATCGAGCCTTCCAGGCGGTACTTGGCGGCGATCATGTTGCCGGTCTTGGCCACGGTGTTTTTCTTGTACAGGCCGCTCTGGTTTTGCAGCTTGAGCTGATCGACCTGGCTTTGCATGTCGGTGTTGTCGCTGGCGAAGCGCGCCACGCCGGTTTTCAGCAGCTGGGTCTTGATCGTGGTGGTGATCTCGCGGGTATCGATGTACTCGCTGGTCTTATTCTTCACGTCATATACCTGCACCACCGGGCGGCCATGCAGCACACCGGACTGGGCCAGCGAACGGGTCATGCTCTCGGCGATCATCTGCAAGTCGGTGGAGCCGAATTCATTGGTGATCAGTTCCACGGCCTTGCTGTCGCCGTAGCTGATGTTCTTGCCACCGAGGACGGGCGATGGGGTACTGCAGCCGCTGACCAGGGCGATGGCGAGGGCGGCGAAGGTAATACGTGCAAACATCAAAATTGCTCCTGGGAAAAATTACCGGGTGTGGACTTCGAGGCGAAAGTCCGTCGCCTGGGGAAGCGGGGCGATGGCTGGCAGTACGCTGGCCTGCTTGCCATACAGGGTGAGGGTCTTCCAACTTTCCGCGTCGGCCACCGGGAAGCCGTCGTCGCCCAGCCAGGCGAAGCGGTAGTACAGGGTCTGGTTGCTGCGGCTGGTGTTGCTGACGCCGACCTTGACGGTGAGGAAGCCGTTTTCGCGGGCGACGCGCATCGGGCCGAGGTCGAAATCATCGAGCTGGCCCATGGTCACCACCTTGCTGGCGGCGCTGTCGGGGTCGGGAGTCGATGTGCAGCCGGCGAGCAGCGCGGCGGCGAGCAGGGCGATACAGGTAAAGCGCATGTTCGATCCTTGAGGTTACTTGAGGCTGGCGAGCGCCTGCGGCTGGGCCAGGGGGACAACGTGTGCGGCGGGGCCGCTGGCAAACACCTGGCGGCCAAGCACGCGCAGGCTGACCACCTGGTAGGGGCGGTCGATCTTGACCATGACCTGGCTGGCGCCGAGGCCCGCTGGCAGGTTCAAGCGATGCTCGCCCGGCGCCAGGCGAACCCGCGCCACTTGGGTTTCATTGGGCAGGGTGCGCCAGGTGCGAGTGTCGGCGCTCTCGGTCACCGCCGAGAGGATGCCCACGATCAGGCCGGCCAGGGGGTTGGTTTCGTTCAATTCCTTTTGCGCGACCACCCGGCTGGCGGCGCGCACGCTGGTGCGCAGGATGATCCCCGGCATGTCGTCGCGCAAGGCCCGGCGCGACATCGCGCTGGTGCTGTTGAGGGCGGTCAGTGGCACGGCCTGGTCGTTGAGGGTGATTTGGCTGAAGTAGGTGGTAGAGGTGTCCTCCTTGACCACTGGGAACGACAGCGGAGTGATCACCAGGTTGTCCTTGATCACCAGCGGCAGCGGGATGTTGATCGAGCCACGCGCGGGAGCCAGACCGCTTTGCACCACGATCAGCACATCGCTTTCAGCGCTGCTGGCGCCGTTCTTGTCCAGGTCGAGCAGGGCTTGCTCCAGCAAGGGCGTGTTCGGCCGCAGCTCGGCAGCCTTGCGGTAACCCGGTGCTGCCAGGCCTTTCTCGCCGAGGGCTTCGTAGACGAATCCGGCCAGATAGTGGCTGAAGGCGCTCTGGTAGCTGTTTTTCAGACTGACCACTTCGGGCGCGTCGAGGCTGGCCACCGGGTAGCCGTGCAGGTCCTTGAGCTCGGTCTTCACCCCTTGTTGTTCGGCCTGCTCCTCGCGCTTGAGGTATTGCCGGTCACGTAGCTCAGCGATCACCGCTTCGCGTTCGTGGGTCTTCTTGATCTCGGTGCGGGCGCCATCGAAATCGTTCATGGCCAGCAGGTTGAGGGCCATTTGCGTGGTCAGCATGACCTTCTCGTAGTCATAGCCTTCGTAGCGGCGAACCTTGTCGTTGACCAGGAAGCTGCCGAATTGGCTCAGGTACTTCTCGGTGTCGAGCTTGACCGACTCCTCCCAGCCCAGCACCACGCCATCGGCGGCGCGCCAGGCTTGTTGGCTACCTTGCAGGTCGCCCTTGGAGCGCAGCAGCTCACCTTTTTCGAAGTAGTAGAGCAGGTCTTTGCTTTCGCCTTTGTTGTTGCTTTCCAGCAGCTCCAAGGCGGCGTCGACGTTGCCAGCAGTCAATTGCTGGTTGGTTTCCTGAAGCTCGCTGTCGTAGCTGCGAAACACGGCGCAGCCGGTCAATTGCAAGGCGGCAAGAATTACCACAACGGTTAGGGCGCGGGTGACCATCGGTGTTCTGATTCCCTGAGTAGATGGACGGCGACGGACACTAGTGGCCGAATGATTGTTAATGGCTACTAGTGGCGGCGCGGCATTATACGTGCAGGGTGGCGATACAGTGGCTAAATGATTCTCAATTTTTTATAGGCCTTCGAGGCCGCAACGTCGCCGCAACTGTTACAAGATTTTTCATGAAATCCGCCAGCAAACCTTGAGCAGTGGCAATTGGAAGTGAACAATGTTCTCTTTCGTATTAACGAGACTGGTCATGACTTTCCGCCCCCGTTTGTTTGCCTGGCTGCTGTGGCCGGTGCTGGCGCTGTGCAGCACCCTGGCGTTGGCCGAATCGCCCGCCGAGGCAACCAAGGCCTTGCACCTGCTCGACTACATCGGCGCCGACTACCCACCGACCGTGCATGACGGCAAGGTGCTGGACGACGGTGAATACCGCGAGCAACAGGAGTTCAGCACACTGCTGGCGGACCTGGTCATAGGCCTGCCCGCGCATGCCGAGCGCGATGCGCTGGAGCAAGGCGTGCAGACGCTGCGCCAGGCCATCGACCAGCGCCAGGACGGTGCCAGCGTGGCTCGCCAGGCGCGTCAGCTAGGTGCTCGCCTGGCAGTGGCCTATGAGGTCAGCCAGGCCCCGGTCATCACCCCAGACCCTACTCGTGGTGCTGCGCTGTATGCGCAGAACTGCTCGATCTGCCATGGCGACAGCGGAGCGGGCGATGGCCCGGCCGGCGTGGGCCTGGAGCCGCCGCCGGCCAACCTGCGCAGTGCCGAGCGCTTGGATCAGCTGAGCTTGTTCGATCTCTACAACACCCTGGGCCTTGGCATCGAAGGCACCGAGATGCCGTCGTTTGCCGATCAGCTCGATGAGCGCCAGCGTTGGGATGTGGCTGCCTATGTCGCCAGCTTCACCGCCGAGCCGCAGGCGGCCAAGGGCGACCAGACCTGGAACCTCGCCGACCTTGCGCGCCAGACCCCCGCCGAGGTCGCCGCCAGTGAAGGCGCTGCAGCACTGCCGGCGTTTCGCGCCCAGCGCGCCCAGCCGCCGCAGGTCAAACGCGGCCCGGCGCAATTGCTCGAGTACACCGCCAGCACGTTGGACAAGAGCCTGGCGGCCTACCGCGAAGGCGATCACGACCAGGCCTACGACCTGTCGGTGGCCGCTTACCTGGAAGGTTTCGAGCTGGTCGAAAGCTCCCTGGACAACATCGATACCCAAGTACGCAAGGACACCGAAAAGGCCCTGATGGCCTATCGGCAGTCGCTGCAGGATGGCTTGCCCGTCGAGCAAGCCCAGCAACGCTTGGCCGAGGCCAAAACCCAGTTGGACGAGGCCGCCAAGCTGCTTGGCGGCGATGGCCTGAGCTGGTCGCTGAGCTATATCTCCGGTCTGCTGATCCTGCTGCGTGAAGGCCTCGAGGCGATTCTGGTACTGGCGGCGATCCTGGCCTTCTTGCGCAATACCGGCCAGCAATCGGCAGTGCGCAGCGTCAACGTCGGCTGGGGTCTGGCGCTGGTCGCAGGCTTTGCCACCTGGGCCTTGGCGGCTTATGTGATCGATGTCGGTGGTGCCCAGCGCGAGCTGCTCGAAGGCTGCACAGCGCTGTTCGCCAGCGTCATGGTGTTGTGGCTGGGCGTGTGGATGCACGACCGTCGCCACGCCGCGGCCTGGCAGGACTACATCAAGAGCAGCCTGCTCAGCGGTGGCGGGCGCTTTGGCTTTGCCATGCTGGCGTTCTTCTCGGTGTACCGCGAGCTGTTCGAAGTGATCTTGTTCTACGAAACCCTGTGGCTGCAGTCGGGGCCCGCTGGGCATAACGCGGTGTTGGCTGGTGGCGCCACGGCGCTGGTGCTGCTGGTGGGATTGGCCTGGGTGATCCTGCGTGGGTCGGCCAAGCTGCCGCTGGCGCTGTTCTTCAGCATCAATGCGGCGCTGCTGTGTGCGCTGTCGGTGGTGTTTGCCGGGCATGGCGTCAAGGCGCTGCAAGAGGCTGGGGTGCTGGGCACGCGGCCGGTAGCGTTCTTCGAGTTCGATTGGCTGGGGATTCATGCCGATGCGTATTCGCTGGCGGCGCAGGTGGTGGCGTTGACGGCGATCGTGATTCTGTATGGGCGCTCGCGTCTAACGGAAAAGCGCCGTGCTGCAGCCAGCTGAGGGCTGCTGAGTCTGCGCCGGCCTCATCGCGGGCAAGCCCGCTCCTACAGGGGGCTCACTGGGCCTGTAGGAGCGCGCTGGTCCCGCGGATCTGGCACTATGAATGCCTTGTCTGAAGCAATGGAACACCCGCAATGCGTATATGGATCGATGCCGACGCCTGCCCCAAGCAGGCCAAAGACCTGATCGTCAAATTCGCCCTCAAGCGTAAGCTGGAGGTGGTGATGGTCGCCGGCCAGGCGCAGATCAAGCCGGCGTTCGCCTGTGTCCGGTTGATCGTGGTCCCCAGCGGGCCGGATGCAGCCGACGATTACCTGGTCGAAAACGCCGTGCCGGGCGAGTTGGTGATTTGCAGTGATATTCCCCTGGCCGACCGCCTGATCAAGAAAGGCGTGGCCGCGCTCGACCCGCGTGGCCGCGAGTTCGATGAGCGCAACATGGGCGACCGGTTGGCTGTGCGCAACCTGTTTACCGAGCTGCGCGAGCAGGGCCAGGTCAGCGGTGGCCAGGCGCCGTATGGCGAGCGCGAGAAGCAGGAATTCGCCAATTCCCTCGACCGCATCCTGACCCGTTTGTCCAAAGCCTAGTCAACAGCATCATGCAGCGCGTTGCGCGGCAATGTCGGTGTATGCGGGCTTGCGTGGGAGCGGGCTTGCCCCGCGATAGCCTCCTCGCCCCCACGCGCATTCGGCTGCTTAATTGTCACCTTCGTGAGTCAGCTCCAGCACCCGGTCCACCAGCTTGTAGATGCCACCCGCCGCTTCACTGATCGACTTGGCCAGCATATAGGCCGGCGTAGTCACCAGCTTGCGCTGGGTATCTTCGACGATGTCGTGCACGTCGCACTCTTCATGGGTGCCGCCCATCTTCACCACCGCCGCGCTGGTGTCGGCATCGTTACCAATGGTGCAGACCACGCCTGGCCCGTAGATCTTCGCCGCCAAGGCAGGCGAGATGCAGATCAGCCCGACCGGCTTGCCGGCCTCGGCAAAGGCTTCAGCCAGGGCCAGGACATCTGGCTGCACGGTGCACTTGTCACCTTCTACGGCAAAGTTGGAGAGGTTCTTCGCGGCACCAAAGCCACCCGGCACGATCAGCGCGTCGAAGTCTTTGACATCGGCTTCGCGGATATCCTTGACCTCACCACGGGCGATGCGCGCCGACTCCACCAACACGTTGCGTGTCTCGGGCATCTGTTCGCCGGTCAGGTGATCGATCACGTGCATCTGCGCGATGTTCGGCGCAAAGCACTGTACCTGGGCACCGCGCTGGTCGAGGCGCAGCAGGGTGATCACGCTTTCGTGGATCTCAGCGCCGTCATAGACGCCGCAACCGGAAAGAATCACCGCAACTTTTTTTGTCATGCTCATTACTCCAGTGTCGAGGCGCTAAATGTCCTCTAGTTTGGCAGATGTGGCCATAGGGGTTGCTGTGGGGCGGGGCTAATCTGTCTGGATAACGCCTGAGATCGCTGCCCATGGACCTGATTCTGCTGGCCGTGCCGTTTTTCTTCGTGCTGATCGCGGTGGAGCTGATCGCCGACTCTGTGCGCGGTCAGCGCAACTATCGTCTGGCCGACTCGATCAACAGCCTCAGCACCGGGGTGCTGTCGACCAGCACCGGATTGTTGACCAAGGGAGTTGGGCTGGTGACTTACGCACTGGCCTGGGAGCACTTGGCGTTGTTGCGTTTGCCTGGGCAGGCCTGGTGGGTCTGGCTGCTGGCGTTCGTGCTGTACGACTTCTGCTACTACTGGCTGCACCGCCTGGGCCACGAGCGCAATGTGCTGTGGGCTGCGCACTCGGTGCATCACCAGAGCGAGGAGTACAACCTGACCACCGCCCTGCGCCAGACCAGCAGCGGCTTTCTCTTCTCGTGGATCTTCTACCTGCCCCTGGCGTTGCTCGGCGTACCGCCGCTGGTATTCATCACCGTGGCGTCGCTGAACCTGCTGTACCAGTTCTGGGTGCACACCCGGCACATTCCCAAGTTGGGTTGGCTCGAATGGGTGTTGATCACGCCGTCCAACCATCGCGTTCACCATGCGCAGAATCCACAGTACTTGGATTGTAACTACGGCGGCGTGTTCATTCTCTGGGACCGCTTGTTCGGCACCTTCCAGGAAGAGGACCCGCGTGAGCCGGTGATCTTTGGCGTGACCACGCCGCTGGCCAGTTGGAATCCACTGTGGGCCAACCTGCAGTTCTATGCCCAGTTGTGGAACGATGCCCGGCGCACGCGCAGTGTATGGGACAAGCTGCGCATCTGGTTCATGCCCACCGGCTGGCGCCCGGCCGATGTCGCGCAGGCTTATCCACAGGCCAAGCAGGACCTGGCCAGCTTTCGCAAATTCGAGATTCCCTTGGGCCAGGCGCAGCAGGTGTATGTCGCCGCGCAGTTCGTGGTCTACGTGGCGTTAGGCAGTTACCTGATGGAGGTTGCCGAGCAGGTCAGCAGCACCGCCCTGGCGCTGGGCTGGACAGTGATGGCGTTCGGTTTGTTCGTGCTGGGCGTGGCCCTGGAGAATCGACCGTGGGGCGCGCGCCTGGAGCTGGCGCGGCTGCTTGCCAATGGGCCGGTGCTGTACCTGGCCGGCGCACTCGGTTTAGTGACCGTCACGCCCCTCGCGTGGTTTTTGCTGCTGGGCTACAGCCTGCTCAGCCTCGGCGGCCTGGTCTGCTGCCGCCGCCTTGCGCTCCGCGCGCAGGGTACGGAAACGCCGCCGCAGCCAGAGCAGCAGGCCCAGCACCAGCAGGCCGCCGAGCACCCATAGCTCGTACTTTTTCACATTGCCCAACAGGCCTTCGAGGATGGCGCCGAAGTGGTAGGCGGCCGCGCCCAGGGCCAAGGCCCACACCGCTGCGCCAATGCCGTTGAGCAGCAGGTAGCGCCTGGGCGGATAGCCCGACAGGCCGATTGCCACCGGCATCACCGTGCGCAGGCCGTAGACGAAACGAAAGCTCAGCACCCAGATATCCGGATGGCGGCGAATATGGTCCAGCGCCCGGTCGCCCATTGCTTGCCAGCGCGGCTTGCGTGCCAGGATCGCGCGGCCATGGCGGCGGCCCATGAAGTACCACAGCTGGTCTCCGGCATAGCTGCCGCAGAACGCCACCAGCACTACCAGGTTGATGTCCATGTATCCACGGAACGCAAGGAATCCCGCGAGCACCAGGATGGTCTCACCTTCAAAAAATGTGCCGAGAAAAAGGGCGAAGTAGCCGAAATCCTGCAGGAATTGTTGAAGCATTTTCTGGGGTGCTGGCGAAATGAACGCGCAGCCTACCCCTTCGCGCGCATTCATGAAAGTGTCCAAATGTGTCTCGACGTGAACAATTCCGACGAGGAGAATGCCTGCGGCCACAAGTCGCAGGGTTGCCCTTGGGTGTAACACAGGCGTCATAATGGCCGCTTATAACTGTCGCGCTGCCCGCCTGCGTGGGCTCAGGAGTCTGCCGTGAGCTTTACCCCCGCCAACCGTATGTTTCCTGCCACCCGTCTGCGTCGCAACCGCCGGGATGATTTTTCCCGTCGCCTGGTTCGCGAAAATACCCTGACCGTCGATGACCTGATCCTGCCGGTGTTTGTGCTGGATGGGGAAAATCGCCGTGAACAAGTGCCGTCCATGCCAGGCGTCGAGCGCCTGTCCATCGACCTGCTGCTGGAAGCCGCGCAAGGCTGGGTAGAGTTGGGGATTCCGGCACTGGCACTGTTCCCGGTGACGCCGGTCGAGAAAAAGTCCCTCGACGGCGCCGAAGCCTGGAACCCGGAGGGCATTGCCCAGCGCGCTACCCGCGCCCTGCGTGCGCAGTTCCCGGAACTGGGGGTGATCACCGACGTCGCCCTCGACCCGTTCACCACCCACGGCCAGGACGGTATCCTCGATGAAGAGGGCTACGTGCAGAACGACATCACTGTCGACGCACTGGTACGCCAGGCCTTGTCGCATGCCGAAGCTGGCGCCCAAGTGGTTGCCCCGTCGGACATGATGGACGGCCGCCTGGGGGCTATCCGTGAAGCCCTGGAAGTGGCTGGCCACGTCAACGTGCGCATCATGGCCTACTCGGCCAAGTACGCCAGCGCCTATTATGGCCCGTTCCGCGATGCGGTCGGCTCGGCGCTGAACTTGGGCAAGGCCAACAAGGCCTCCTACCAGATGGACCCGGCCAACAGCGACGAGGCCCTGCACGAAGTGGCCACCGACCTCGCCGAAGGCGCCGACATGGTCATGGTCAAGCCGGGCATGCCGTACCTGGACATCGTCCACCGGGTCAAAGCCGAATTCAAAGTGCCGACTTTTGCCTATCAGGTCAGCGGCGAGTACGCCATGCACATGGCGGCCATCCAGAATGGCTGGCTCAGCGAAGCGGTGATCCTCGAATCGCTCACCGCTTTCAAACGCGCTGGCGCCGATGGCATCCTCACCTATTTCGCCGTTCGCGCCGCTCAATTGTTGAGAGGGCAGTAACGCCCTCCAGGAACGTCAGATGAATAACGAAGTGCTTACCCCTGTCGAGATCAAGGATGCCCAGGCGCTGCCGCAGGAGCTGACCCAGACGCCACCGGACTTGCCCGTTGCTGCCGAGCCTGTGGCCGAGCAGGTCGCTGAGCAGTCGGTCGAAGCGCCAGCCCCGGCCCCCGCGCCGGCGCCGGCGATTCACGTGCCGAGCCTGGACGACAGCAGCCTGTACATTCATCGCGAGCTCTCCCAGCTGCAGTTCAACATCCGCGTGCTGGAGCAGGCGCTGGATGAGTCCTACCCGCTGCTGGAGCGCCTGAAGTTCCTGCTGATCTTCTCCAGCAACCTCGACGAGTTCTTCGAGATCCGCGTTGCGGGCCTGAAGAAACAGATCAATTTTGCCCGTGAACAGGCCGGCGCCGACGGCTTGCAGCCGCACCAGGCGCTGGCGCGAATCAGTGAGCTGGTGCACTTCGAGGTGGATCGCCAATACGCGATCCTCAACGACGTACTGCTGCCGGAGCTGGAAAAACACCAGATCCGCTTCATCCGTCGCCGCCACTGGACGCCGAAGCTCAAGACCTGGGTACGGCGCTTCTTCCGCGATGAGATCGCGCCGATCATCACCCCGATCGGCCTCGACCCGACCCACCCGTTCCCGCTGTTGGTGAACAAGAGCCTGAACTTCATCGTCGAGCTCGAAGGGGTCGATGCCTTCGGTCGCGACTCGGGCTTGGCGATCATCCCGGCGCCGCGCTTGCTGCCGCGGGTGATCCGCGTGCCGGAAGAGGTCGGCGGCAGCGGCGACAACTTCGTGTTCCTGTCGTCGATGATCCACGCCCACGCCGATGACCTGTTCCAGGGCATGAAGGTCAAGGGCTGCTATCAGTTCCGCCTGACCCGAAACGCCGACCTGGCGCTGGATTCGGAAGAGGTCGACGACCTGGCCCGGGCGCTGCGTGGCGAGCTGTTCTCGCGCCGCTACGGCGATGCCGTGCGCCTGGAAGTGGCCGATACCTGCCCCAAACACCTGTCGGACTACCTGCTCAAGCAGTTCAGCCTGAGCGAGAGCGAGCTGTATCAGGTCAACGGCCCGGTCAACCTCACCCGGTTGTTCAGCATTACCGGCCTGGATAGCCATCCAGAGCTGCAATACATGCCGTTCACCCCGGCGATCCCCAAGTTGCTGCAAAATGCCGAGAACATCTTCAGCGTGGTGAGCAAGCAGGACATCCTGCTGATGCACCCGTTCGAGTCGTTCACGCCGGTGGTCGACCTGCTGCGCCAGGCCGCCAAGGACCCGCACGTACTTGCCGTGCGCCAGACCTTGTACCGTAGCGGCGCCAACTCGGAAATCGTCGACGCCCTGGTGGACGCGGCGCGTAACGGCAAGGAGGTCACGGCGGTGATCGAGTTGCGGGCGCGCTTCGACGAAGAGTCCAACCTGCAGATGGCTAGCCGTCTGCAAGCCGCGGGCGCGGTGGTGATCTATGGTGTGGTCGGCTTCAAGACCCACGCCAAGATGATGCTGATCCTGCGCCGTGAGCAGGGTGAGATCGTTCGCTACGCCCACTTGGGTACCGGCAACTACCACGCCGGTAACGCCCGTCTGTACACCGACTACAGCCTGCTGACCTCGGATGACGCGCTGTGCGAAGACGTCGGCAAGTTGTTCAGCCAGCTGATCGGCATGGGCAAGACCCTGCGCATGAAGAAGCTGCTGCACGCGCCGTTCACCCTGAAGAAGGGCATGCTCGACATGATTGCCCGCGAGACCCAGTTCGCGCTCGAGGGCAAGCCTGCGCACATCATCGCCAAGTTCAACTCGTTGACCGACGCGAAGATCATTCGCGCGCTGTACAAGGCCAGCCAATCGGGCGTGCGCATCGATCTGGTAGTGCGTGGCATGTGCTGCTTGCGTCCAGGTATTCCGGGGGTTTCGCACAATATCCAGGTGCGCTCGATCATCGGCCGCTTCCTGGAGCACACGCGGGTGTTCTACTTCCTCAATGGCGGCGAAGAGCAGATCTTCCTGTCCAGTGCCGACTGGATGGAGCGCAACCTGGATAAGCGGGTCGAGACCTGCTTCCCGGTCGAAGGCAAGAAGTTGCTGCTGCGGGTGAAGAAGGAGCTGGAAAGCTACCTGACCGACAACACCCAGGCCTGGACCTTGCAGTCCGACGGTCGTTATGTGCGCAGCACGCCGACCGGCAACCAGAATCCGCGCAGTGCCCAGGCGACCCTGCTCGAGCGCCTGAGCAACCCCGTCCTCAACGTACGCTGAGGACGAAGCCGACCCGGGCCAGCCACTCCGCCTCATTGGCGAAGTCGGCCTGGGTCAGCTGGTTCTGCTCCAACCAACCCTCTGGGAAGACCACTTCAAGGCTGTTCGCACCGGCCTTGAGCACCACCTTGGGCATCTGTTGGGTGCCGCGGATGTGGTGGAACAGGATGGCAAAGCGCAGCAGTACGCACAGGCGGATCAGCTGGATGCCTTCGTCGCCGAACTCGGCGAACTTGTCCTTGGGGATGTTGCGGCGGTGGCCGCGCACCAGCAGGGCCAGCATCTGCTGGTCTTCGCGGGAGAAACCGGACAGGTCGGAGTGCTCGATCAGGTAGGCGCCGTGCTTGTGGTAGTGATAGTGGGCAATATCCAGCCCCACTTCGTGCACTTTCGCCGCCCAGCCGAGCAGGTCGCGCCAATTGCCCTCTTCCAGGTTCCAGTCCTTGGCGACCTGATCGAACGCGTGCAGCGCCTTGCGCTCGACCCTGGCCGCTTGGCCCTGATCGACGTGATAACGCTCCATCAGCGAATTGAGGGTGCGCTCGCGCACGTCTTCATGATGGTGGCGGCCGAGCAGGTCGAACAGCACGCCTTCACGCAGGGCGCCGTCGCAGTGATCCATGCGCTGCAGCTCAAGGGCATCGAAGATCGCCTCGAGAATCGCCAGGCCTGCGGGGAAGATGGTGCGCCGGTCCGGCTTGACCCCTTCGAAATCGATCTTGTCGGTGTCGCCCAGCTTGAACAGCTTGCGTTTGACCCAGGCCAGCCCTTCGGCATTGACCTCGCCATTGCCCAAACCACCGGCCTTGATCGCCGCACCGATGGCGCGGATGGTGCCCGAGGAGCCGATGGCTTCATCCCAGGTCAGGCGGTGCAAGGCGTTTTCGATGCTCATCAGCTCCAGGCGCGCGGCTGTGTAGGCCTGGGCGTAGCGCGCTGGGGTGATCTTGCCGTCGCGGAAATA
Source organism: Pseudomonas sp. BT-42-2 (assembly GCF_025847435.2). Taxonomy (NCBI): domain Bacteria; kingdom Pseudomonadati; phylum Pseudomonadota; class Gammaproteobacteria; order Pseudomonadales; family Pseudomonadaceae; genus Pseudomonas; species Pseudomonas sp. BT-42-2. The sequence continues at coordinate 41,822 of NZ_JAOYTM010000020.1, read as the reverse complement.
GCGCTGGGTGAAGCTCACGCAGCCCATCTGCAGGCTCTCGCGCAGCAGCGGTTCGAAGCGCTGGCCGATGATGAACTCGGTGCTGCCGCCGCCGATGTCGGCGACCAGGCGCTTGCCGGGGGTGTCGGCCAGGGTGTGCGACACACCGAGGTAGATCAGGCGCGCCTCTTCACGGCCAGAGATGACCTCTACCGGGTGGCCGAGAATGGCCTCGGCGCGCTGGATGAATTCATTGCGGTTGCGCGCTTCGCGCAGGGCGTTGGTGCCGACGATGCGCACTGCGCCATCGGGCATGCCGTTGATCAGCTGGGCGAAGCGCTTGAGGCATTCGAGGCCACGCTGCATGGCTTCTTCGCTCAGGCGACGCTCTTCGTCGATGCCCGCAGCCAGCTGAACTTTTTCTCCAAGGCGCTCAAGAATGCGGATTTCCGTGTGGTGAGCCTTGGCCACGACCATATGGAAACTGTTGGAGCCAAGGTCGATGGCGGCGATCAAGGACAGGTTCTTCGCGGAGTTCTGCGGCATGATTTCGAGATTCTCGGTCGATAACCCGGCAATCGTGCCACGATCGCGGGCTGACGCCAACGCGCGGCAAGGCAAGGCTTGATGCAAAGCAAAGGGGCAACGAATCTTATGACACTGATATGACAGTTTCGATTCGTGGCGTCTTGCACAACTATAGTTACACTCAATCGAGCGTGACTTCCTGTAGGCGGCCGGTGCGGCTATGATGGGCCACGTTTTTTGCTTACGAACCTGGAGATATCCATGAGCAGCGACCTGATCAAACATGTCACCGACGCCACCTTCGAGGCTGAAGTCCTGAAGGCAGAAGGCCCGGTGCTGGTCGACTACTGGGCTGAATGGTGCGGCCCGTGCAAGATGATCGCTCCAGTCCTGGACGACATTGCTTCGACCTACCAAGGCAAACTGACCGTCGCCAAGCTGAACATCGACGACAACCAGGAAACCCCGGCCAAGCACGGCGTGCGTGGTATCCCGACGCTGATGCTGTTCAAGAACGGCAACGTCGAGGCGACCAAGGTCGGCGCGCTGTCCAAATCTCAGCTGGCTGCGTTCCTCGACGCAAACATCTGATGTGAAAAAGCCCCGCAAATGCGGTAGTGCTGTTCACTTAAACTGTGTGTCGTTTGTTTTGGGGCTGCGTTGCAGCCCTTCGCGGGCAAGCCCGCTCCCACAGGTTTAGCGCCGTTCTCACGTTAAGCGCTATTCCTGTGGGAGCGGGCTTGCCCGCGAAGGGCCGCAAAGCGGCCCCTAAATCTTAGTGAACAGCATTACGAAAATGCGGGGCTTTTCTTTTTTCGAGCACTAGACGCCGAAAAAAGCAAGTGTTACATTCGGCCTCGCACTGCTTCTTCAGTGCCCTCTGCACGCCGTCGCCGACGCATCCCTAATTCGAATCAGTACGCGATCCTGTCGCCAATCTTGCGGCGCGGCTTCATTAAGCCAGAAGCTTAATCCTCCCTTCTTACATGATTACGTCACTCCCCTTATGAACCTGACTGAACTCAAGCAAAAGCCGATTACCGATCTGCTGGAAATGGCCGAACAGATGGGCATCGAAAACATGGCCCGTTCGCGCAAGCAGGACGTGATTTTCGCCCTGTTGAAGAAACACGCGAAAAGCGGCGAAGAGATCTCGGGTGACGGCGTGCTGGAGATTCTCCAGGATGGCTTCGGTTTCCTGCGTTCGGCTGATGCGTCCTACTTGGCCGGCCCAGACGACATCTACGTCTCGCCTAGCCAGATCCGCCGTTTCAACCTGCGTACCGGCGACACCATCGTCGGCAAGATCCGCCCGCCGAAGGAAGGGGAGCGTTACTTCGCGCTGCTCAAGGTCGACACGATCAACTTCGACCGTCCGGAAAACGCCAAGAACAAGATCCTGTTCGAGAACTTGACGCCGCTGTTCCCCAACAAGCGCCTGAAGATGGAAGCCGGTAACGGTTCCACCGAAGACTTGACCGGCCGCGTCATCGATCTCTGCGCGCCGATCGGCAAAGGCCAGCGCGGCCTGATCGTCGCCCCGCCAAAAGCGGGCAAGACCATCATGCTGCAGAACATCGCGGCCAACATCACCCGTAACAACCCCGAGTGCCACCTGATCGTCCTGTTGATCGACGAGCGCCCGGAAGAAGTGACCGAAATGCAGCGCACCGTGCGCGGCGAAGTGGTCGCTTCCACCTTCGACGAGCCGCCGACCCGCCACGTGCAGGTTGCCGAGATGGTCATCGAGAAGGCCAAGCGCCTGGTCGAGCACAAGAAAGACGTGGTCATCCTGCTCGACTCGATCACCCGTCTGGCGCGTGCCTACAACACCGTGATCCCAAGCTCCGGCAAGGTCCTCACCGGTGGTGTCGATGCTCACGCCCTGGAGAAGCCAAAACGCTTCTTCGGTGCTGCACGTAACATCGAGGAAGGCGGTTCGCTGACCATTATCGCCACCGCGCTGGTTGAAACCGGCTCGAAGATGGACGAAGTGATCTACGAAGAGTTCAAAGGTACCGGCAACATGGAGCTGCCGCTGGATCGCCGCATCGCCGAGAAGCGCGTGTTCCCAGCCATCAACATCAACAAGTCGGGCACCCGTCGTGAAGAGCTGCTGACCGCTGACGACGAGCTGCAGCGCATGTGGATTCTGCGCAAGCTGCTGCACCCGATGGATGAGATCGCCGCCATCGAGTTCTTGACTGACAAGCTCAAGCAGACCAAGACCAACGATGAGTTCTTCCTGTCGATGAAGCGCAAGTAAGCGATTCGTTCCACAGGCTGATGATTTGGGGCTGCTGCGCAGTCCTTCGCGGATAAGCCCGCGAAGGGTCGCGCAGCGGCCCCAAGTCATTTTTGCATCCTAAAACGGCTTGATCAGCGCTACACTCTGCACCCCGACCGATACGGCCAACACGAGGCTCACGCATGCAGTATCGCGATTTGCGCGACTTTATCCGTGGCTTGGAACAGCGCGGCGAACTCAAGCGCATCCAGGTTCCGATTTCACCCGTCCTGGAAATGACCGAAGTCTGCGATCGCACCTTGCGTGCCAAGGGCCCGGCGTTGCTGTTCGAAAAGCCTACCGGCTTCGACATTCCAGTGCTCGGCAACCTGTTTGGCACCCCGGAGCGGGTGGCCATGGGCATGGGTGCCGAATCGGTCGACGAGCTGCGTGAAATCGGCAAGCTGCTGGCCTTTCTCAAAGAGCCCGAGCCGCCCAAGGGGCTCAAGGACGCCTGGTCGAAACTGCCGATCTTCAAGAAAGTCGTGTCGATGGCGCCCAAGGTCATCAAAGATGCGGTATGCCAGGAAATCGTGGTCGAGGGCGAAGACGTCGACCTCAGCCAACTGCCGATCCAGCACTGCTGGCCGGGCGATGTGGCGCCGCTGATCACCTGGGGCCTGACCGTCACCCGCGGGCCGAACAAAGAACGCCAGAACCTGGGCATCTATCGCCAGCAGGTGATTGGCCGGAACAAGGTCATCATGCGTTGGCTGAGCCACCGTGGCGGCGCTTTGGACTATCGCGAGTGGTGCGAGAAGCACCCTGGCCAGCCATTTCCGGTGGCGGTAGCCCTGGGCGCGGACCCGGCGACCATTCTTGGCGCTGTGACCCCGGTGCCTGACACCCTTTCCGAATACGCCTTCGCTGGCCTGCTGCGTGGCAATCGTACCGAGCTGGTCAAGTGCCGTGGCAGTGACCTGCAGGTGCCGGCCACTGCGGAAATCATCCTGGAAGGGGTGATCCACCCAGGCGAGATGGCCCCCGAAGGCCCATACGGCGACCACACCGGTTACTACAACGAGGTGGACAGCTTCCCGGTGTTCACCATTGAACGCATCACCCACCGGCGTAAACCGATCTATCACAGCACCTACACCGGCCGTCCACCGGATGAGCCGGCGATCCTTGGTGTTGCGCTGAACGAAGTGTTCGTGCCGATCCTGCAGAAGCAGTTCCCAGAGATCATCGACTTCTACCTGCCGCCCGAAGGCTGCTCGTACCGCATGGCGGTAGTGACCATCAAGAAGCAGTACCCAGGCCATGCCAAGCGGGTCATGCTGGGTGTCTGGTCGTTCCTGCGACAGTTCATGTACACCAAGTTCGTTATCGTTACCGACGACGACGTCAACGCCCGTGACTGGAACGACGTAATCTGGGCCATCACCACGCGCATGGACCCCAAGCGTGATACGGTGATGATCGACAACACGCCAATCGACTACCTGGACTTCGCGTCGCCGGTATCGGGGCTGGGGTCGAAGATGGGCCTGGATGCAACGCACAAGTGGCCGGGCGAGACTACACGCGAATGGGGTCGAGTCATCGTCAAGGACGATGCCGTCACCCGCCGTATCGATGAGCTGTGGGATCAGTTGGGAATAGATTGATGCAGGTAACGTTGCAGCCGTCCGGGGCGGTACTGGCGCTTGAACCCGGTGAAAGGATTCTCGATGGCGCCCGGCGCCTGGGTTACGACTGTCCGAGCAGCTGCCGCAACGGCAATTGCCACGTCTGCGCTGCCTTGCTGGTGGAAGGGCGGGTGCGCCAGGACGGTGAAGTGCGTGATCACGGCGAGCTGTTCACCTGCATCGCCGAGCCGCTGGAGGACTGTATCTTGCTCTGGGACGGTGTACTTGCCTTGGGCGAACTGCCGGTGCGCACCTTGGCCTGCACGGTGAGCGAGTGCGTCGAGGTGGGCGGCGACGTCTGGCGCGTGCGCCTGCGCGCTCCGGCCGGCAAGCCGCCGCGTTATCACGCCGGCCAGTACCTGATGATCGAGCGCGACGGCGCCGACAAGGCAGCCTTCTCGCTGGCCTCTGCACCGCATGGCGGGCGCGATCTGGAGCTGCACGTGCTGGCGCGCGAAGCCAGTGCCGTGGCGCTGATCGAGCAATTGCAGCGCGATGGTATTGCGCGTATCCAACTGCCGTTTGGCGATGCACATTTGGCCGAGCTGCCTGATGGGCCACTGGTGCTGATCGCCGCCGGCACCGGCATGGGCCAGATGCACAGCTTGGTCGAGCACTGCCGGGCCAATGGTTTCAAGCACCCGGTGCACTTGTACTGGGGCGTGCGTCGTCCGGAAGACTTCTACCAGATCGAGCACTGGGATGAGTGGCAGCGCCTGCCCAACCTGTTCCTGCACAAGGTCGTCAGTGACCTGTGTGGCTGGGAAGGGCGTTGCGGCATGCTGCATGAGGCAGTTTGCGAAGACATCGCCGACCTCAACGATGTGCACGTGTATGCCAGTGGTTCGCCAAATATGGTCTATGCCACGCTCGATGCGTTGGTTGAAGCCGGCATGGATGCGCACCGCATGCGTGCCGATGTGTTCGCCTATGCCCCGCGCAACTGAATAGTTAGTCGACGCTAATAACCAAAGTGTCCGGCGATGATTATAAGGCGGTAAATTGTTACCGCCGCAGCCAATAACTTTCACTATACTCGAAACAATACCGTGCAATCGCTTGCAGGGCCCGTAGTTCGGCGGCTCAGGTGTGCATGGGGGCTTGTGCGATGGATACTTTCTGCCGTACGGTAAGTCCAGTGGAGCGTCACTGAGTTACAGTGGCGTTCTTCGTAAGTTCTCGGGGAATAATGGCGGCAGCTTATGTCGGCAATTGAAAGTCTATCTTGGCAGGTACCCTATCCGCCGTCGCTCGACTTCGGTCAGCAACTGACTCGCGAGCAATTGTTCAATTCGATGCAGTCGACCATGGCGCGCCATCACGGTGGGCCGGTGTGGCTATTTGCCTATGGCTCGCTGATCTGGCGCCCAGAATGTCATTCGGTCGAACGCCAGCGGGCGCGGGTGCATGGCTATCATCGCGGGCTGTACCTGTGGTCGCATGAGCACCGCGGCACGCCGGAGTGCCCAGGGCTGGTGTTCGGGCTCGATCGTGGCGGCTCATGCAGTGGCTTTGCCTATCGCCTGGAGGAGAGCAATCTGGATGACTCGCTCATGGCCTTGTGGCAGCGCGAGATGCCATACCCTGCGTATCGGCCGCATTGGCTGACTTGCCGCTTGAATGATGGCAGCAAGGTTCAGGCGCTAGGGTTTGTTCTGGAGCGCCATCTGCCGTGCTATGCCGGTGATCTGCCGGATGGCTTGCTCAGCCAGATTCTGGCCAGCGCCAAAGGGCGTTATGGCAGTACCCGGGATTACGTCGAGCAGACCCTCAATGCACTGCGCAGTCACCAGATGCCCGATCGTAATCTTGAGGCGCGGTTCAGGCGTTGCCACAACTTGCGTGAGGTCTGAAGTATTTGTCGGCTGCACCGGCCGCTTCGCGGGCAAGGCCGCTCCCACAGGGGCCGAGTTGTCATTGATGGCTGCGCTGTACCTGTGAGTGCGGTGACGGGCACTCCCACAGATACCGCATCGACATCAAAGACACCGCTATCCCTGTGGCAGCGGGCTTGCCCGCGAAGAGGCCAGAAGCGACATTGAGGATCTAAAGCCTTACCTGGCCAGCACCACCAACTTACCCACAGCCTGGCGCTGCGCCAGTCGCTCGATTGCCGCCCCGGCCTCGGCCAGTGGATAAGTCTGCGACACCAGTGGCTTTAACTTGCCTTCGGCATGCCAGGCAAACAACTGACGGAAGTTGGCTGCATTATCCTCAGGCTGGCGCTGGGCAAACGATCCCCAGAACACCCCGACCACCGAGGCACCCTTGAGCAGCGCCAGGTTCACCGGCAATTGCGGAATCGTTCCACTGGCAAAACCCACCACCAGCAATCTCCCATTCCAAGCAAGGCCACGCACAGCCTGGTCGAACAGCTTGCCACCTACTGGGTCGTAGATGACATCTACTCCCTGGCCGCCCGTCAGGCGCTTGATTTCATCCTTCAGGCTGGCCTTGCTGTAGTCGATCACCTCATCGGCGCCGGCGGCCTTGGCCACCTGCAGTTTCTCTTCGCTGCTGGCGGCGGCGATCACCTTGGCGCCCATGGCCTTGCCAATCTCCACTGCGGCAAGCCCTACACCCCCCGAAGCGCCGAGTACCAGCAAGGTCTCCCCTGGCTGTAGGTTGGCGCGTTGGCGCAGGGCGTGCATCGAGGTGCCGTAGGTCATGCCAAACGCCGCAGCAGTGGTGAAGTCCATGCTCGGCGGCACTGGCAGCACGTTATAGAACGGCACTGCCACCTGCTCGGCAAAGGCGCCCCAGCCGGTCAGGGCCATGACCCGGTCGCCGACCTTGAAGGCACCCGCTTTCGCGCCCACGGCGGCCACTACCCCTGCGGCCTCGCCACCTGGCGAGAATGGCAGTGGCGGCTGGAACTGGTATTTGCCTTCGATGATCAGGGTATCGGGGAAGTTGACCCCGGCGGCGTGCACGTCGAGCAGGATCTCGTTGATCTTTGGCGTAGGGCTGGCCGCCTCTTCCAGCACCAGATCGCGCGCTGGGCCAAGGGTTTTGCACAACACAGCTTTCATCGGGGCTATTCCTTTGCGTGTGGTGGCCGATAAGTGTAAGAGGGCCAGGTGCCGGGTCAATGAGCATGGCCCGGCCTGATGGGCTGGCATAAGCCCGAGCTTGGGTTTGAACGAAGTGCTGGGTAAGCTGGCGCCAACTGTATTGAGGAGCGAATTCGTGAAAGCGTGGATCTTGATGGTACTGGCGCTGCTGCTGCCAGCAACGGCCATGGCCGAGGCAGCCAAGGAAGGGGAGCCGAAGGTTTCCTACATCAGCCTGAGCCCGCCCTTTGTCGGCAACTACGCCCTCGATGGTAGCCCCAAGCTGCGCGTATACAAGGCTGACGTGGCCCTGCGAGTAACCGGTGACGCCGCCGCCACTGCGGTCAAGCACCACGAGCCGCTGATCCGTAACCAGCTGGTGGCGCTGTTCACCCAGCAGGCTGTGGATAACATGAGCAACGTCGAGGCCAAGGAGAAGCTGCGTCAGGAAGCCCTGAAGCAGGTGCAGCAGGTGATGGAAGCCGAAGAAGGCAAGCCGATCGTCGAGGATCTGCTGTTTAATAACTTGATTGTGCAGTGATTTGATATCGACCCAGCCTTTTCGCCGGCGAGCCTGCGAAAAAGCTGGGTCAGCCAGCGCGTCACGTCACTTAGCCAGGGCCATGATCGCCGCCCATTGCGCTGGGCTAACCGGCATCACCGACAGCCGCGTGCCTTTGTGCACCAGCGGCAGCTCCTCAAGTGCAGTCTGTTGCTTGAGCAGGCCTAACCCCAGCACCTGCTTGAACGTCTGCACATGAGCTACATCTACCGCGCTCCACGGGTTTTTCTCGGCAGTCGCCTTGGCGTCGTGATAGGGGCTTTCAGGGTCGAGCGCAGTCGGGTCCGGGTAGGCCGCCGTAGTGATCTTGGCAATACCGGCGATGCCTGGTTGCGGGCAGCTGGAGTGGTAGAAGAAGAACGCGTCGCCTACGCTCATTTCCCTCAGGAAATTGCGCGCCTGATAGTTGCGCACCCCGTCCCAGCGCGCCTCGCCCAGGCGGGCCAAGGCTTCGATGGAGAGCTCGTCGGGCTCGGATTTCATCAGCCAATAGGCCATGGATGCTGCTCCTGACAAAGTTTGAAATAACCTGTTGCATGAAACCGACAGCCGGTTGGCGTCAACGTTTGCGTGTCGACGCACGTTGTCGGAAAATGCGCCGATTTTAAGCGACATGCTCCGCCAGCACTGAAAAAGCTAGCGAGCCAGAACAGTTTGCCTAGGGGGGCAATCGATGAACAAACGCAAACCGGACCTGCTGTGGGTCTTGGCCTTCATTTTCGGCCTGGGGGTTGTCACCACCGGTTATGCGCAGAGTTTCTGGGAGCGCAAGATGGACATCGCCTACCAGACCCCCGTCGAGTCTGCCCCGCAACAACGCTAAGCCTTGGCCTGGCGCGCCTTTAGTTGCGTGCCAGGTACCAGCCGCGGTCCGAGACCGTTCCTTGCAGCGGCACATCCCAACTGGCCTGGGCCAGTCGTTCTACTTTCTGACACTCATGGGCCAGCCCCAGCAGTAGCGGTTTCTTCCAGTACTTGCGACGTGCCTGATAGGCCAGGCTGCGGTCATAGAAGCCACCGCCCATACCCAGTCGCCCACCCACTTCATCGAAGCCCACCAACGGCAGCAGGATCAAGTCCAGCGCCCAGATTGGCCGTTGCCGCTTGCGCTCGATTACAGGTTCCGGAATTCGGAAGCGGTTGGGCCGTAGTTTTTCCCCATGCTCGAATCGCTGAAATACCATGCGCGTCGCTGGCCAGGCATGCAGCACGGGCAAATAGGTGCGTTTGCCCCGGCGTTGAGCTTCGCGCAGCAGCAGGCGTGGGTCGATCTCGCCATCGTTGGGAAGGTACAGGGCAATGTGCTTGGCCCGGCGAAACAGCGGGTGCTGCGCAAGCTGGCGGTACAGGCCGAGGGTCGCCTGGCGTTGCTGGGCCGGGGTAAGGGCGCGGCGGGCATTACGCAGCAGGCGGCGAAGTTGAGGGCGGGTGAGCGGCGCGGTGTCGGTCATGGCACGGGCGTTCCCAGAGGTGTCGGCCGCCATAGCGGCCAAACCAATTGCCCGGAGGCGGGCAATGAAGCATTCAGGCTCCCCGATAAGACCGCTATCGGTGTAGCCCTTGAACCCGAAAGTTCAAGGTGGAGATTGCAGGGGGCGTTAAGGCTTTCCGTCGTGCGGACATGCACACCGGCCCCAGCGTGCAACCCCCGTGGTTGTGCGTATCGGCTCAGGGACATAACCGACTGGCGCATCCCCCAGGGAGTGGCGCCAGTATACCAACCTCAGCCGTTTTTGGTACCCGTGTCGTCGGCCAATGCATTGTCGACCCGCTCCAGCAGGTCACGCACCTGCTCACGGGTAGTGCCGCCGCTGACCACATCCGGAGTGTCCTGACGGTGCAGCATTTCGTGGGTGATGTTCAGCGCTGCCATGACCGCGATGCGATCAGCGCCGATCACCTTGCCGCTGCTGCGGATCTCACGCATCTTGCCGTCCAGGTAGCGTGCCGCGCTGACCAGGTTGTTGCGCTCCTCGGGCGGACAGATGATCGAGTATTCCTTATCGAGGATCTGGACGGTGACGCTATTGCTTGAACTCATGAGTCTTGCTCCAGGGCCTTGAGCCGCAAGATCATCGATTCGACCTTGCGCCTTGCGATCTCGTTCTTGTCGATGAGGTGGGCGCGCTCTTCGCGCCAGGATTTTTCCTGAGCTACTAGGAGTGCATTTTGCCGTTTAAGTTGCTCGACGCGCTCGATCAGCAACTCAAATCGGCTCATCAGCGCTTGCAGGTCGTTGTCTTGCATGGGTTGCACTCGTTTCGCTCCATCGTTGACTGCCTGGCGATCATGCCTGTGCCAGGCCCTCGGCGGCCAGTGCCGATGGTCTTGGCGCGCCTGCCGGTGCTAGGATACAAGGTCTTCATTCTAGACATTGCGCCGTCTGGCGCCTAGCAGCCCATGCCCAATACACAATCGCCCTACATCGCCTTCGCCATGTTGCTTTCGAGCAATGGCCACCCTGTCACCCCTGCCGAGCTGCATGGCTTGCTGATCGGCCGCAGCTGCGCCGGCGCAGGGTTCGATGCCGATGCCTGGCTGGCTGACGCAGCCCAGCTGCTGGAGACCGAGCCTGGTGACACAGTTCGCAATGCTTTGATCGGCCTGCAAGAGATGGTCAAGGCCGAGCTCACCGGCGAAGACGTCGCCATCGTCCTGCTGCTGCCGACCGACGACGCGGCGCTGGCTGACCGTGCCGCCGCGCTGGGCCAGTGGTGCCAGGGCTTCATCAGTGGTTTCGGCCTGAATGCCGGCGGTAAGGACCTGTCCACCGACGCCAAGGAAGTGCTGCAGGATCTGGTGGCCATTTCGCAGGTCCAGGAAGCGCTGGAAGAGTCCGAGGACGGTGAAAGCGACTACATGGAGGTCATGGAGTACCTGCGCGTCGCCCCGCTGTTGCTGTTCACGGAGTTGAACACGCCAGCAGCACCCGCGCCAAAGCCATCGCTGCATTGATCTGAACGGGGTCGTTTGCCCATGAGCCACATACCCAAGGCGGAGTATGCCCGTCGGCGCAAGGCGCTGATGGCGCAGATGGTCCCCAACAGCATCGCCATCTTGCCAGCCGCCGCGGTTGCCATTCGCAACCGCGACGTCGAGCATGTGTACCGCCAGGACAGCGACTTCCAATACCTCAGCGGCTTTCCGGAGCCAGAGGCGGTAATCGCGCTGATTCCTGGCCGGGAGCATGGCGCATACGTGCTGTTCTGCCGTGAGCGTAACCCCGAGCGCGAGCTGTGGGATGGCCTGCGCGCAGGCCAGGAAGGCGCTGTGCGCGACTTTGGCGCCGACGACGCCTTCCCGATCACCGATATCGACGAGATCCTGCCGGGTCTGATCGAAGGCCGCGATCGGGTCTACACCGCCATGGGCAGCAATCCCGAGTTCGATCGCCGGCTGATGGACTGGATCAACGTCATACGCTCCAAGGCGCGCCTCGGTGCCCAGCCGCCGAACGAATTCGTTGCCCTGGATCACCTGCTGCACGACATGCGTCTGTATAAATCGGCGGCAGAGGTGAAGGTGATGCGCGCTGCTGCGGACATTTCCGCCCGCGCCCATGTGCGGGCCATGCAGGCCTGTCGCGCCGGGCTCTACGAATACAGCCTGGAAGCCGAGCTGGACTACGAGTTCCGCAAGGGCGGGGCGAAGATGCCGGCCTACGGCTCGATCGTCGCTGCCGGGCGCAACGGCTGCATCCTGCACTACCAGCAGAACGACGCCTTGCTCAAGGACGGCGATCTGGTGTTGATCGACGCCGGTTGCGAGATCGACTGCTACGCCAGCGACATCACCCGCACCTTCCCGGTCAGCGGGCGATTTTCGCCAGAGCAGAAGGCGATCTACGAACTGGTGCTCAAGGCTCAGGCGGCAGCGTTTGCCGAGATCGCCCCTGGCAAGCACTGGAACCATGCCCATGAAGCGACCGTGCGGGTGATCACCGAAGGGTTGGTCGAGCTGGGGCTGCTCAAAGGCGAGGTGCAGGCGCTGATCGACGCCGAGGCGCATCGCGCCTTCTACATGCACCGCGCAGGGCATTGGCTGGGCATGGATGTGCACGACGTCGGTGAATACAAGGTCGGTGGCCAGTGGCGAGTGCTCGAACCGGGCATGGCGCTGACCGTCGAGCCGGGCATCTACATTGCCGCCGACAACCAGGATGTGCCGAAGAAATGGCGTGGCATCGGGATCAGGATCGAGGACGACGTGGTCGTGACCAAGCAAGGCTGTGAAATTCTCACCTCAGGCGTGCCGCGTACGGTCGCCGAGATCGAGGCGCTGATGGCTGACGCACGCAGGGACGTGGCATGAGCCGGGTCAACCTGGCGATCATTGGCGGCGGCCTGGTCGGCGCCAGCCTGGCCCTGGCCTTGCAGGCCGGCGCCAAGGCGCGGGGCTGGAAGATCCTGTTGATCGAGCCGTTCGCGCCAGGCGACAGCTTCCAGCCGAGCTACGATGCGCGCTCGTCAGCGCTGTCGTTCGGCACTCGGCAAATCTACGAGCAACTTGGCGTGTGGCAAATCCTCAGCCCGCGCGCCGAGCCAATCCGCCAGATCCACGTGTCCGACCGGGGCCGCTTCGGCGCTACCCGTCTGGATGCCAGCGAAGAAGGCGTGCCTGCGCTGGGTTACGTGGTGGAAAATGCCTGGCTTGGCCAGTGCCTGTGGCAAAGCCTGGACCGCGACGTGGTCAGCTGGCGCTGCCCGGCCGAGGTCAAGGCCATGCAGCCGATCGAGGGCGGCTATCGCTTGCAGCTCGATGACGACACCAGCCTTGAGTGCGACCTGGCGGTGCTGGCCGATGGTGGTCGTTCCGGCCTGCGTGAGCAACTGGGCATCCATGTGCGGCGCCGACCTTACGACCAGAGCGCGCTGATCGCCAATATCAGCCCCGGCGAGGCCCATGCTGGCCAAGCCTTTGAACGCTTCACCGAGCAAGGCCCGATGGCGTTGTTGCCATTACCAGAGAACCGCTGCGCGCTGGTCTGGACCCGCCAGGGAATGGATGCCAAGCGCCTTGCCGAAATCGACGAGCGTAGCTTCCTGCGTGAGTTGCAGGACGTGTTCGGCTATCGCCTGGGCGCACTGCGCCAGGTTGGCGTGCGTCACCTCTACCCGCTGGCGCTGGTCGAGGCCGAGGAGCAGGTGCGCCCCCATCTGGTTGTCCTGGGCAATGCCGCGCACAGCCTGCACCCGATTGCCGGGCAGGGCTTCAACCTGTCCCTGCGCGATGTGCAGACCCTCGCCGAAGGCCTGTTGGCCGGCCCAGCGCAGCCGGGCGATCTGGCGACCTTGCAGGTCTATCACCAGCGTCAGCGTGTGGACCAGGCGCTGACCATCGGCTTTTCCGACCAGGTCACCCGCGTATTTGGCAGCGGCCAGCCATTGCTGGCAGCCGGGCGCAACCTCGGCCTGTTGGGCCTCGACTTGCTGCCACCGGCCAAACGCTGGTTCGCCCGCCAGGCCATGGGCCTGGGCACTCGGCCTGACCTGCGGGGTCGCGCATGAGCGACCCACGCAAGCTCGCGCGCAAGGCCCGGATGCTGCGCTGGCTGCTCAACTTCTACCCGCCTTACCTGGGCGCCGGTATCCGTGTGCAGCACATCAGCCCGGACATGAGCAGCGTCAAGGTGTGCATGAAGCTGACCCGCTGGAACCGCAACTATGTCGGCACCCAGTTCGGTGGCAGCCTGTATTCGATGGTCGACCCGTTCTACATGCTGCTGCTGATCGAGCGCCTGGGCCGCGAATACATCGTCTGGGATAAAGCCGCCAGCATCGATTTCATCTCCCCTGGCAAAGGCCCGGTATACGCCGAGTTTCATGTCGACGACGCGATGCTCGACGACATCCGCCAGCAGACCGCCAGCGGCAAGAAGTACCTGCCCCGTTTGCAGGTCGATATCCGCGATGGTGCCGGTGAGCTGGTGGCGCGGGTCGATAAAACCCTTTATGTACGGCTCAAGCCGCAAGCGAGGCAGGCGTAAAGCATGGAAATGCGCGCAGATCTGTTGATTGTCGGTGCCGGTATGGTCGGCAGCGCACTGGCCCTGGCGTTGCGCCACAGCGGCCTGGAAATTCTCCTGCTCGACGGCGGCCCGCTGTCGGTCAAACCCTTTGATCCACAGGCGGCGTTCGAGCCCCGTGTCAGTGCCCTGTCGGCGGCCAGCCAGCGCATTCTTGAGCGCCTGGGCGCTTGGGAGGGTATCGCTGCGCGGCGGGCTTCGCCGTATTCGGACATGCATGTCTGGGATGGCAGCGGCACTGGCCAGATCCACTTCTCTGCGGCCAGTGTGCACGCCCAGGTACTGGGCCACATCGTCGAGAACCGGGTGGTGCAAGATGGCCTGCTGGATCGGCTGCACGACAGCGATATTGGCCTGCTGGCCAACGCCCGTCTGGAACAGATGCGCCGCTCCGGTGACGAGTGGCTGCTGACCCTGGCCGATGGCCGGCGTGTGCGCGCACCGTTGGTGGTGGCGGCGGACGGCGCCAACTCGGCGGTGCGGCGCCTGACCGGTTGCCAAACGCGCGAGTGGGATTACCTGCATCAGGCGATCGTCACCAGCGTGCGCTGCAGCGAGCCGCACCAGGCGACCGCCTGGCAGCGGTTCACCGATGAGGGGCCGTTGGCGTTTCTACCGCTGGCCCGCGATGACGGGCAGCATTGGTGCTCGATTGTCTGGTCGACCACCCCCGAGCAGGCCGAGCAGGCCATGGCGTTGGACGATGAAGCGTTCTGCCAGGCGCTAGGCAGGGCTTTTGAGGGCCGTCTGGGCGAAGTGCTGGAGGCCGACCCACGGGTGTGTGTGCCGCTGCGTCAGCGCCATGCCAAGCGCTATGTGGATGAAGGGCTGGCGCTGATCGGCGATGCTGCGCATGTGATCCACCCACTGGCCGGGCAGGGAGTCAACCTGGGCTTCCTCGATGCGGCGGTGCTGGCTGAAGAGCTTGGGCGTGCCTGCGAGCGGGGTGAGCGTTTGGCGGATGTGAAGGTGCTCAGTCGCTATGAGCGTCGGCGCATGCCGCACAATTTGGCGCTGATGGCGGCAATGGAGGGTTTTGAGCGGTTGTTCCAGGCTAATCCGTTGCCGCTGCGTTGGTTGCGTAATAGCGGGTTGAGGATCGTTGAGCAGATGCCGGAGGCCAAGGCGCTGTTCGTGCGGCAGGCGTTGGGGCTTTCTGGGGATTTGCCGGAATTGGCTCGGGCCTGAGGTTCTTGCGACCGCTTTGCGGCCCGTCGCAGGCTGCGCCAGCGCCTATAGAGTTTCGCAATGTGTGTGGGCGCTGGCGGAGCTTGCTGGCCCCTCAAGAAGGAAATGGCAACATCTGGTAACGCCTGTAAGGGTGAGTCGCATAATGGGAAACACTACCATTTGCACCTCTAGAACCCGCGAGGAGTTACCCCGATGTTGCCACGCAAGCCCCTACTGGCCGCCCTGGCCCTGACCCTGTTCGGCGGCACCGCCCAGGCGGCGGACGAAGTGGTGGTGTATTCCTCGCGCATCGATGAGCTGATCAAGCCGGTGTTCGACGCCTATACCGCCAAGACCGGCGTCAAGATCAAGTTCATCACCGACAAAGAAGCCCCACTGATGCAGCGCATCAAGGCCGAGGGCGACAACGGCGTGGCCGACCTGCTGCTCACCGTCGACGCTGGTAACCTCTGGCAAGCCGAGCAGATGGGCATCCTGCAGCCGATCAAGTCGGACGTCATCGACGCCAACATCCCCGCCCAGTATCGCTCCAGCTCCCATGACTGGACGGGCTTGAGTCTGCGCGCACGAACCATCGCCTACTCCACCGAGCGGGTCAAACCCGAAGAGCTGAGCACCTACGAGGCCCTGGCCGACAAGCACTGGGAAGGCCGCTTGTGCCTGCGCACTGCGAAAAAGGTCTACAACCAGTCGCTGACCGCCACCCTGATCGAGAACCACGGCGAGGCCAAGACCGAGCAGATCATCAAGGGCTGGGTCAACAACCTGTCCACTGACGTGTTCTCCGATGATACCGCCGTGCTCCAGGCCATCGAGGCTGGCCAGTGCGATGTGGGCGTGGTCAACACTTACTACTATGGCCGCCTGCACAAGCAGCAGCCGAGCCTGCCGATCAAGTTGTTCTGGCCTAACCAGGGCGACCGTGGGGTACACGTCAACCTCTCGGGCATCGGCCTGACCAAGCATGCGCCACACCCTGAGGCGGCCACGAAACTGGTGGAATGGATGACCGGTGAAGAAGCGCAGAAGCTGTTTGCCGACATCAACCAGGAGTTCCCGGCCAACCCTAAGGTCAAGCCTTCTGCGGAAGTTGCGGCGTGGGGCAGCTTCAAGGCTGACAGCATTGCGGTGGAAGTGGCGGGCAAGCGTCAGGCAGAAGCTATTCGCTTGATGGATCGGGCTGGCTGGAACTAAGCGCCAGGCTTTATCCTTCTGCGGCCCTTGCAGGCCGTATCGCGGGGCAAGTCCGCTCCCACGCACACCGTGCATACGCGGCTGGCGTGGGAGCGGGCTTGCCCCGCGATGCATTCGCCATTTTCACTCAGGATTGAGCTTTGTCCCACGCCCCGCAACGTCGCTGGTACCTCCCGGTTTCCCTGGTCGCCGCCCTGGTCCTGCTGCCCCTGAGCGTCCTGCTGCTCTCGTGGCAGTCGATCGACCTGCAGATCTGGTCGCACCTGCTCGACACGCAGATGAGCCGTCTGCTGGGCAATACCCTGACCTTGGTGCTGGGCGTGGGCCTCGGGGTAACCGTGCTTGGTGTGAGCCTGGCTTGGCTGACCAGCCTCTGCGAGTTTCCCGGCAGGCGCTGGCTAGACTGGGCGTTGATGCTGCCATTCGCCATCCCGGCCTACGTGCTGGCGTTCGTCTTCGTCGGCCTGCTGGATTTCGCTGGGCCTGTGCAGAGCGCGCTGCGCGAGGTGTTCGGGCAGATACGCCTGCCACGGGTGCGCTCTACCGGCGGCGTGATCATCGTCCTGGTGTTGGTGTTCTACCCCTATGTCTACCTGCTGGCGCGTACCGCCTTCATCGCCCAGGGCAAGGGTCTGATGGAAGCCGCGCGAGTGTTGGGCATGTCGCCGCTGCAAGCCTTCTGGCGGGTAGCCCTGCCGATGGCCAGGCCGGCTATCGGGGCGGGCATTGCCCTGGCGCTAATGGAAACACTGGCAGATTTCGGCGCGGTGGCGGTGTTCAACTTCGATACCTTCACCACTGCGATCTACAAGACCTGGTACGGCTTCTTCAGCCTTTCCAGCGCAGCGCAACTGGCCAGCCTGCTGTTGTTGGTGGTGATGCTGGTGCTGTACGGCGAGCGCCGCGCTCGCGGGGCGAGCCGCACTGGCAACGAGCGGCCACGCGGGCAGGCGCTGTATCACTTGCGCGGCTTCAAGGCGCTGGCGGCCAGCGGCTGGTGCATGCTGGTGTTTGCCTGCGCCTTCGTCATTCCGCTGCTGCAACTGTTGGCGTGGTTCTGGCAGCGCGGTCGGCATGATCTGGATGAGCGCTATGTCGGCCTGGTGCTGCACACCCTTTACCTGGGCGCCATGGCAGCGTTGATCACCGTGAGTGTCGCGCTGCTGCTGGCCTTCGCCCGCCGCCAGGCGCCAACCAGAGTTATCCGGGCCGGGGTCGGCTTGGCCAACCTTGGCTACGCCTTGCCTGGCTCGGTGCTGGCGGTGTCGATCATGCTGGCGTTCAGTTACCTGGACAATCAGTTGGTGGTGCCACTGTCCAAGTGGCTTGGCGGCGCCGGCAAACCCTTGCTACTGGGCAGCCTGGCCGCCTTGTTGATGGCCTATCTGGTGCGCTTCATCGCCGTGGCCCATGGCCCGCTGGAAAGCACGCTGGAGCGCATACGTCCGTCCCTGCCGGAGGCATCGCGCAGTCTTGGGGTGGGCGGGCCAAGATTGTTTTTCAAGGTATATCTGCCGCTGTTGGTGCCTGGTGCCCTGAGCGCCGCTTTGCTGGTGTTCGTCGATGTCCTCAAAGAGATGCCGGCGACTTTGCTGATGCGTCCGTTCGGCTGGGACACCCTTGCGGTACGGGTGTTCGAGATGACCAGCGAAGGTGAATGGGCACGCGCTTCGCTGCCGGCCTTGACCTTGGTGATGGTCGGCTTGCTGCCGGTCATCGGGCTGATTCGCCGTTCAGCTCGGCGCCCGGGTCACACTCACTGAGGATGCCAGTCCGCGCCCTTGCGGCTACAATGCGCGGCATTCGCTGCGGCGGGTCCTACAAGAAAAGGTGACGATTAAACGTTGCCGACCGCCGCTGCTTCGCCACGCCCGGAAGGAGAAACCCATGGGACAGCGCACGCCTCTGTACGACCTGCATCTGGCGCTAGGCGCCAAAATGGTCGATTTCGGCGGTTGGGACATGCCCCTGCACTATGGCTCGCAAGTCGAGGAGCACCATCAGGTGCGCAGTGACTGCGGGGTGTTCGACGTCTCGCACATGACCGTGATCGATGTCTACGGCAACGCCGCCAAGGCCTGGTTGCAGCACCTGCTGGCCAATGATGTGGCCCGTCTTGAGGGTATCGGCAAGGCGCTCTACAGCACCCTGCTCAACCATGACGGCGGGGTGGTCGACGATCTGATCGTCTATCGCACTGAAGATGGCTATCGCCTGGTGGTCAACGCGGCCACCCGCGACAAAGTGCTGGCCTGGTTGCACGCGCATAGTGCAGGGTACGAAGTCGGTTTCGAAGAACGTGCGGAATTGGCGATCCTGGCCATCCAGGGCCCCCGCGCTCGCGACAAAGTTGCCGAGCTGGTCAGTGCCCCACGTGCAGCGGTGATTCGCGAGCTGAAGCCGTTCGAAGGGGTGATCGAAGGCGACTGGTTCGTCGCCCGCACCGGCTATACCGGTGAAGATGGCCTGGAGATCATCCTGCCGGGTGAGCAAGCCCCGGCATTCTTCAACGACCTGGTCGGAGCCGGCATCGCCCCCAGTGGCCTCGGTGCCCGCGATACCCTGCGCCTGGAAGCCGGGATGAACCTCTACGGCCAGGACATCGACGAGCAGCATACCCCGCAAACCTCCAACCTCGGCTGGTGCATCGCCTGGGAGCCCGCTGAACGCGACTTCATCGGTCGTGCCGGCCTGCTCAAGGAAATCGAGCACGGCGTGCAGGAAAAACTGGTCGGTCTGGTGCTCGAAGAGCGTGGTGTATTGCGTGCGCATCAAGTGGTGCGTGTCGCCGGGATTGGCGAAGGAGAGATCACCAGTGGTAGTTTCTCTCCTACGCTGAGCAAATCCATTGCCCTGGCGCGTGTACCGATGGCGACCGGCGACCGGGCCGAGGTCGAGATTCGTGGTAAGTGGTACCCGGTGCGGGTGGTCAAACCGACCTTCGTGCGCCACGGCAAGATTCTGATCTGAACATTTTTCTGGCGGGCCGACCGCTGACCCTATCGAGGATTACAAGACATGAGCAATATCCCCGCCGACCTGCGTTTTGCCGAAAGCCACGAGTGGGCTCGCCTGGAAGCCGATGGCAGTGTGACCGTGGGCATCAGCGATCACGCCCAGGAGGCCCTGGGTGACGTGGTGTTCGTCGAACTGGCGGAAGTTGGCAAGGTCTTCGCCGCTGGCGATGCAGCTGGCGTGGTCGAGTCGGTCAAGGCCGCTTCGGATATCTACGCGCCGGTCGGTGGCGAAGTGATCGCCGTCAACGAGGCCCTCAGTGACAGCCCTGAGGAGCTGAACAACGATCCGTACGCTGCCTGGATCTTCAAGCTCAAGCCGGCCAACCCTGCCGAGCTGGACAAACTGCTGGACGCTGCTGGCTACGCTGCCGCCATCGGCGAGTAAGTTTTCCCGCAACATCGACGATCCCTTCCTAGACTTGTAAGTCTCTCTGTAGGAGCGGGCTTGTCCCGCGATCAAGGGCAAGGCCCTTGCCATCCAGCGCTGATGGCAGGGCAGGCCTGGTCGCACGACAAGCCGCAGCGGCCAACCGCCGCTCCTGCATGGGTTTCTGGTCGAGGAAGAGGTCGCCATGTCCCAGTCGCCATCCCTGAGTCAACTGCAAGAGCTCAACCCGTTTCTGCGTCGTCACCTGGGGCCTGATGCCTCGGAGCAGAAAGCCATGCTCGACGCCTTGGGCGTCGCCAGCCGCAGCGAACTGATCGAGCAGACCGTTCCCCCCGGCATCCGCCTGAACCGCCCCCTCGATTTGCCCGCAGCCCTCGATGAGCAGGCCGCCCTGGCCAAGCTCGCTGCACACGCCGCCCAGAACCAACTGTGGACCAGCCTGATCGGCATGGGCTATCACGGCACCCTCACGCCGACCGTGATCCTGCGCAACGTACTGGAAAATCCAGGTTGGTACACCGCCTATACGCCCTATCAGCCAGAGATCGCCCAGGGGCGCCTGGAGGCCTTGCTGAATTTCCAGCAGATGGTCATCGACCTCACCGGCCTCGCCCTGGCCAATGCCTCGCTGCTCGATGAAGCCACCGCCGCGGCCGAAGCCATGGCCTTGGCCAAACGCGTGGCGAAGAGCAAAAGCAATGCGTTCTTCGCCGACCAGCACTGTCACCCGCAGACCCTGTCGGTGCTCAAGACCCGCGCCGAAGGCTTTGGCTTCGAGCTGATCGTCGACGCTGTGGATAACTTGGCCAAGCATCAGGTGTTTGGTGCGCTCTTGCAGTACCCCGATACCCACGGCGAAGTGCGCGACCTGCGCCCGCTGATCGAGCAATTGCATAAGCAGCAGGCGCTGGCCTGCGTTGCCGCCGACATCCTTAGCCTGGTCGTGCTCGCGCCGCCCGGCGAACTGGGCGCAGACGTGGTGCTCGGTTCGACCCAGCGCTTTGGCGTACCGATGGGCTACGGCGGCCCGCATGCCGCCTATTTTGCCTGCCGCGACGAGTTCAAGCGGGCCATGCCCGGGCGCATCATCGGCGTCTCCCGCGATGCTCGGGGCAACACCGCGCTGCGTATGGCCCTGCAAACCCGTGAACAGCATATTCGCCGCGAGAAGGCCAATTCCAACATCTGCACAGCACAAGTGCTGCTGGCCAATATCGCCGGCTTCTACGCGGTCTATCACGGCCCCGAAGGTTTGCTGCGCATCGCCCAACGCGTGCACCGGCTGACCTTCATTCTTGCCGCAGGCCTGGAAGCCAAAGGCATCAAAAGGCTCAATCAGCACTTCTTCGACACCCTCACGCTTGAGGTTGGCGGCACCCAGGCAGCGGTCATCGAAAGCGCTGAAGCGGCGCAGATCAACCTGCGTATTCTCGGCCGGGGGCACTTGGGCGTGAGCCTGGATGAGACCTGCGACGAGGCAACAGTGCTGCGCCTGTTCGATGTGTTCCTCGGTGTTGACCATGGCCTGGATATCGCCACGCTGGATCGGCAAGCCCACCCCGAGGGCATCCCAGGCGCCCTGGTGCGGCGCACTCCGTTCCTCGCCCACCCGGTATTCAACCTGCATCACAGCGAAACCGAGATGCTGCGCTACCTCAAGCAGCTGGAGAACAAAGACCTGGCGCTCAACCAGTCAATGATCCCGCTTGGCTCCTGCACCATGAAGCTCAACGCCACCAGTGAAATGATCCCGATCACCTGGCCAGAATTTGCCAACCTGCACCCGTTCGCCCCCGCGGCCCAGGCCGTGGGCTACAAGGCGATGATCGATGAGCTGGAAAGCTGGTTGTGCGCCATTACCGGCTTCGATGCGATCTGCATGCAGCCCAACTCAGGCGCCCAGGGCGAATATGCCGGGCTGATGGCGATCACTCGCTATCACCGCAGCCGCAAGCAGCCACTGCGCACGCTCTGCCTGATCCCGTCTTCGGCGCATGGCACCAATCCGGCTTCGGCGCAGATGGCTGGCATGGAGGTGGTGATCGTTGACTGTGATGAGCAGGGCAACATCGACCTTGCCGATCTCAAGGCCAAGGCACAGGCGGCCGGCGAACGGCTTTCCTGCCTGATGATCACCTACCCCTCGACCCATGGCGTGTATGAGGAGGGCATTCGCGAGATCTGCGAGGTCATCCATCAACATGGCGGCCAGGTGTACATGGACGGCGCCAATCTCAATGCCCAGGTCGGCCTGGCGCGGCCAGCGGATATCGGCGCCGACGTCTCGCACATGAACCTGCACAAGACCTTCTGCATCCCCCACGGCGGTGGTGGCCCAGGCATGGGCCCGATAGGGGTGCGCGCCCATCTCACGCCGTTCGTCGCCAGCCACCCGGTAGTCCCGGTGCCTGGCCTGGACCCTAACAACAGCGCAGTCAGTGCCGCGCCCTGGGGCAGTGCGAGCATCTTGCCGATCAGCTGGATGTACATCGCCATGATGGGGCCACAACTGGCCGATGCCAGCGAGGTGGCGATCCTGTCCGCCAACTACCTGGCCAGCCAGCTCAGTGGCGCCTTCCCGGTGCTCTACCGTGGGCGCAATCAGCGCGTGGCGCACGAATGCATTCTCGATCTGCGACCACTCAAGGCGCAGACCGGCATCAGCGAAGAGGATGTCGCCAAGCGCCTGATGGACTATGGCTTTCATGCGCCGACCATGTCGTTCCCGGTGCCAGGGACGTTGATGGTCGAGCCGACCGAAAGTGAGTCAAAGGCTGAGCTGGATCGCTTTATCGAGGCGATGCTGGCGATTCGTGCGGAGATTGCCCAAGTGCAGGAAGGAAACTGGCCGGCGGAGGACAACCCGCTCAAGCATGCGCCGCATACCTTGGCCGATGTGTTGGGTGGTTGGAATCGGCCGTATAGCCTGGAGCAAGGTATTGCGCCGAGTGCGCATGTGCGCCAGCACAAGTATTGGCCAGCGGTGAATAGGGTCGACAACGTATATGGCGACCGAAACCTGTTCTGTGCCTGTGTACCGGTTGAGGCTTATCGCTGAAGGTATAGCGAGAACGACTTCTTTGCGGGTGAGCCCCCCACTGGTTCTGTGCGCCGCTGTACCTGTGGGAGCGGGCTTGCCCGCGAACGAGGGCAGAGCCCTCGCCCTATCCCGAGCGTTACTCAGCTAGCGCATTCTTGGCCAAAATCGCATTGGCCAGCTCCATGTCGCTAGCTTCCACCCCAGGGTTATCCGCCCGCACCTGGCGAATCGCCGCCTCCAGGAACGGCCCCCGAATCGCCCCTTCACTGGCCACGAAGCTACCGGCATCATCCTGTGCGGCGACCACCAGCTTGTGATCCTTGAAGGTCAGGTAGGTCGACGCAGTGGTAGCGCCGGAAGAAATGACGTTACGCCAGAACGTGTCGGCCATGACGCCGCTAACGGGCAGGCAGAACAGAGCAGCAGCGGCAATGGCTGTTTTGAGACGCATGGAGAATAACCTCGAATGATGAGGGCTGAAAAATGCCCGCTGTTGGAGCGGCTTTCAGTCATCCAAGTTCCCTTTTTCAAAGGGATTTTTCATCAGCTACAGACCCTCAGCACCTCGCTCATGCTGGTCAATCCACGGGCGATTTTGTCTTCACCGCTGCGCCGCAGATCGTGCAGCCCTTCGCGCACGGCCTGCTGACGCAAGCTGGCCAGGTCAGTGTCCGGGCCGATACTGGCGCGCAGGCCAGCGCCCGGCACCAGCAACTCGAACAGCCCGGTGCGACCGTGATAACCGGTGCCGCGGCACAGCCGGCACGGCGTGCTGTGCAGGCCTGCCGCACCTTGGCAGTCGATGCACAAGGTGCGCACCAGGCGTTGAGCCATGACCCCGATCAAGGTCGCCTTGATCAGGTAATCGGCCACGCCCAGCTCCTGCAAACGAGTGATCGCGCCGCAGGCGTCGTTGGTGTGCAGGGTCGACAGCACCAAATGACCGGTAAGTGCAGCCTGGACTGCGACCTGAGCGGTTTCGCGGTCACGGATTTCACCGATCATGATGATGTCTGGGTCTTGGCGCAGCAGCGCGCGCACGCCGTTGGCGAAGCCTAGGTCCAGGCCGGGCTGGACTTGCAGCTGGTTGAAGGCCGGTTCCAGCCGCTCGATGGGGTCTTCGATGGTGCACAGGTTGACCTGAGGCGTGGCCAGGCGTTTGAGGCTGGCATAGAGGGTACTGGTCTTGCCCGAGCCGGTCGGCCCGGTCAGCAGGATGATGCCCTGGCGCTGGCTGAGCAGACCTTCCCACTGGCGCAGCAACTCGCCATCCAAGCCTAGGTGATCGAAGTTCTCGTGCAATTGCTCTGGGTCGAACAGGCGCAGCACCAACTTTTCACCGAACGGCGTAGGCAGCGTGGACAGACGCAGCTCGACCTCGGCGCCTCCTGGCAGGCGGCTCTTCAAGCGGCCATCTTGCGGGCGGCGCTTTTCGGCCACGTCCATCCGTCCCAGGTGCTTGATCCGGCTAACCAGGGCCAATGTCACGCTGGCGGGAAAGGCGTAAACAGTATGCAGCAGACCATCGATCCGGTAACGCAGCCGGCCCTGCTCGCGGCGCGGCTCAAGGTGGATATCGCTGGCGCGCTGTTCGATGGCGTACTGCAGCAGCCAATCGACGATGTGCACGATATGGGCGTCATCCGCGCTGGCTTCAGCCTGGCGCCTGCCTAGTTCGAGCAGCTGCTCCAGCTCGCCTAGCCCGTGGTCTTGTTGCAAGCCTGCGCCTTGTACCGAGTGCGCCAGGCGGAACAGGGTTTGACCGAGTTGACGAATTTGCAGCGGGCTGGCCAGCACGCGCTGGATGGTCTTGCCCAGACTGCGCGCAAGATCGGCCTCCCATTCGCGTTGATAGGGTTGGGCGCTGGCGACAGTGACGCTGTGATCGTCCACCGCTACCGCGAGAATGCCGTGGCGGTTGGCGAAGGCGCGCGACATCACTGCGCTGATGCGCGACAGGTCCAGCTGCAACGGGTCGATGCGCAGGAAGGGTTGCTCGACCTTATCGGCAAGCCATTGGCAGAGGGTGTCCAGGTCTAGGCGCTGGCCGGGGTGCTGGCGGTCTTCCAGGGCCAGTCGGGCGATGGTTTCCAGGGGATGGTCGGCAGCTGGGGCGGGGTGTTCGAGTACCTGAAGGGCGTCATTGGGTTGCAGGCGCTGCTCGGCCAGCAGGGCGTCGAGCAGGCGGTTCAGGTCGAGGTCGTGGTTGGTGGCGGTGTGCATGCTGGCGGCGTCCTTGCCGAGGAGAGGAGTCCTGGAAAGGCTAGTCTGGCGGTGGTTGCACAGTGTTGGTGAACAGTTGCCGGATTTTACCGGGGCAGTGCCGGCCCTATCGCGGGGCAAGCCCGCTCCCACGATGATCGGCAGGCCGCCAGTGGCTAGCTGTTCAGCAGGCAGTCGCTCCTGGAGCAGATCAGCAGGCTGCCAGCTCGTGAAGCTGCGGTTGGTTGACCAGCTCCACATCCGCCACACACACCAGGTTACGCAGCTTTTGCGCGATCACCTCGGCGCGGTGCCAGCTCAAGCCACCAATGCCGATTTCGATATCCAGCCAATCCCCCTGCTGGCTCATCTGCACGCTGGTCGGTGTAAGAAACTGCAAGGCAAATAGGTTCAGCACCCGGCACAGGCTGTCTGGCTCCGCCTCCGCCTGCAGCTGATAGCGCACACTGCTGTGCGCGGCGCTGGCGGCCCAGGCGTCGGTGCGGGGAAGGGTGTCGGGCCGTTCGAGTGCGTTCATTGCTGTTCTCCACCAGGATGGGAGAATTCTGCCACGCTTGCAGCGGTATTTTTTCGCTATGATTCGATCAATTTGCCAAGTTGGCAGATTGAATGATTCGTGACTTGGCAATATGGAGAATTATCAATGCAAGCCGAGCTGGATGCATACGACCGGCGCATTCTTGAGCTGCTTCAAGAAGATGCGTCGCTGTCCAGCGCGCAGATCGCCGAGCGGGTCGGCCTCTCGCAGTCGCCGTGTTGGCGGCGGATTCAGCGATTGAAAGAGGAGGGGGTCATTCGTGGCCAGGTCACGTTGCTCGACCGCAAGAAGGTCGGCCTGAACACGCAGATCTTCGCCGAAGTGAAGCTAAACGCTCACGGGCGCTCGAACTTCGCCGGCTTCACCGAAGCGATCCGCGAATTTCCAGAGGTGTTGGAGTGCTACGTGCTGATGGGCTCGGTGGACTTTTTACTGCGCATCGTCACCCCGGACATTGAAGCTTACGAACGATTTTTCTTCGAGAAGCTGTCGAATGTTCCGGGGATCCAGGAGGTCAATTCGATCGTGGCCTTGTCCGAGATCAAGTCCACGACCAGCTTGCCATTAACGCGTTGAAGGTGACTTGAGCAGGTGCTTCCAGGCGCGGTTCTGTTCGATCGCGCGGGCTTGCTCGATGCGCGCGTCCTGCAGCGCCAGAGACTGCTCCTCGTCCTCGGACAGCGGCTGCTCAGCCAGCTGGTGCAGCTTGTTCAGCTCGCCGTAGAGGCGGTCCAGCTGAGGCACGTCCAGCACTTGCCGGGCGTGGTGCAGCCAGGCTTGCAGGGTCTCGATGCGCGGTAGCTGCTCGGCCAGGTCTTCCGGACGCTGGACATACAGTGGCAGCTTCAGGGCGCGGGCTTCTTCGCCGAGCAAGTGTTGCAGCCAGCTCGACAGCTGCGCCTTGCCCTGGCGTTCACCACGGCCTTTACGTTCGACGGTCCAGGCTCGGGCAGTGAGCCAGCGCGAGGTTTGCAGGGAGAACTGGCCCCAGCGCGGGTCTTCCAGTTCTTCGGCGAACTGCTCAGGGGCGGCGCGACGAATGTCTTCATCATCGTTGCCGGCCATTACCAGCGGGCGCCAGTCTTCCAGCAGTGCATCGAGGCTGGCGCGCAGCTCGCGGGTGGTTGGCCGCGGCGCCGCCTGGCCCAGGCTACCGACCAGGGCGCGCAGCTCTGCCAGGCAGCGTACCCAGTCCTTGAGCAGGCTCCAATGGCCGTTGTGGCGATACTGCTCGGCCAAACGCTGGCTGCTGCCCAACAGTTGCCAGGCGAGCGCGGCAAAGGCGTCGTCCACCGCCATTTCGGCATCCAGCTCGGCGCCCGGCAGGCCCAGCTCGTAGCTGTCTGGCTCAAGCAGGCGGTAGCCGCGCTCGGCCTTGCTGATGTCGCAGGGCATCAGGGCCAGGGTGGCGGACAGTTCGGCGGCCAGTTCCAACAGCGCTTCAGGTGCGCCTTCACGCAGCTCCAGCTCCAGCTCGCAGATTTCTTCCTTGCGCTTGCCGGCGATGACGAAGCCCTGATCCAGTGCGGCCTCGATGACGACCTTGGCCTTGCCACGGCCCCAGGAGATCTCGGCGAACTCGCGGGTGAAGTCGGTGGTGAACAGTGGCTTGATGGTTTTTTTGTCGAGCTCGGCCAGTTGCTCGGGCCAGCAGCTGGCGTCGAGTTTCTTCAGGTCGAGCTTGGCTTTGTCCAGTTGCCACTCGTACTCGTTGCGCTCGGACAGCCCAGCGACGCTCTGGCCGCGGCACTTGAGGGTCTGGATGACGACATCGCCATCACGGCGCAGGCGCAGCGCGACACGGGCGGCGGACAGTTCACGCGCGGGGGTGTCGAAGTACTGGTTGAGCAGTTCGCGGGTCTGCCAGCCGGACTTGTTGCGCTTCTTCAGCAAAGGGTGCTCGCGCAGGGCGGCGAGGGTCTCGCGGCTGGCGCGGAGTTTGAGTTCGGTTTCTTTGTGCATCGCTGGCTCGAAGGAGGGGGCATCGTGGTGTGCAGTCTACAGCAGTACACCCACAAGGGTTCATTTGAGGTGGTGGATGGTTCAAGCATATCTGGGCGCGCAGCGGCCCCGACAGTGCTTGCTCGGCCAGCGGCATGCAGGGTTATGATGAGCCCACGCTTTTGAGGAGTACGTGCATGCCGTTGCCGTCGCTGAAAGACCAGTTCGCCGCCCTGATCGCTGCGCCTTCGGTCAGTTGTACCCAGCCTGCGCTGGATCAGTCCAACCGTCAGGTCATCGAGCTGTTGGCCGGCTGGCTGGGCGATCTGGGCTTCAAGTGCGATATCCAGCAGGTCACACCCGGCAAATTCAACCTGCTGGCCAGCCGTGGCACGGGTCCTGGTGGCCTGGTCTTGGCTGGTCACAGCGACACTGTGCCGTACGATGCCCAGCTGTGGAAAACCGACCCGCTGAAGCTGACCGAGGTCGGTGATCGCTGGGTCGGCCTGGGCAGCTGCGACATGAAGGGTTTCTTTGCCCTGGTCATCGAGGCGGTGCTGCCGCTGCTGGAGCATGACTTCAAACAGCCGCTGCTGATCCTCGCGACCTGTGACGAAGAAAGCTCCATGTCCGGTGCGCGCGCCCTGGCCGAAGCAGGCCAGCCGCTGGGCCGCGCTGCAGTGATTGGCGAGCCCACCGGGCTCAAGCCGATCCGCATGCACAAGGGCATCCTCATGGAGCGCATCGAGATTCTCGGCCGCAGTGGCCATTCGTCGGATCCAAGCCTGGGCCGCAGTGCCATGGAAGCCATGCACGCGGTGATGGACGAGATGATCGCCCTGCGCCAGCAATGGCAGCAGACCTACCGTAATCCGCAGTTCAGCGTGCCGACACCGACCCTGAATTTCGGCTGTATCCATGGCGGCGACAACCCCAACCGCATTTGTGGCCAGTGCGCGCTGGAGTTCGACCTGCGCCCGCTGCCGGGCATGGACCCAGAGCAACTGCGCGCGGCCATCCGCGAGAAACTGGTGCCGCTAGCCGAGCAGCTCGATGTGCGTATCGACTACAAACCGCTGTTCCCGGAGGTGCCGCCGTTCGAGCAAGCGGCCGACGCCGAACTGGTGCAAGTGGCCGAGCGCCTGACCGGCCATCGCGCCGAAGCGGTGGCCTTTGGCACCGAAGCGCCGTACCTGCAGCAGCTGGGTTGCCAGACCATTGTGCTGGGCCCTGGCGACATTGCCTGTGCCCATCAGCCGGGCGAGTACCTTGAAATGTCACGCATCGAGCCTACCGTGCGTCTATTGCGTGATCTGATCAGGCACTATTGCCTGAGCTAAACGTCCATTGACCTGATTCGTTCCTGCCTAGAGGAGAGTACGCGTGACCGCAAGCCTGTTCCGACGATGACTTTCGAACGTTGTGCGCCTTGACCGTTCTCCGTCCACTTATCCACAGGCTCTGTCATGCCCGAATACGTCAACTGGCTACGCCATGCGTCCCCGTACATCAATGCCCATCGCGACTGCACCTTCGTGGTCATGCTTCCTGGCGATGGCGTCGAACACCCGAATTTCGGCAACATCGTCCACGACCTGGTACTGCTGCACAGCCTTGGCGTGCGCCTGGTGCTGGTCCATGGCTCGCGTCCGCAGATCGAGAGTCGCCTGGCGGCCCGCGGCCTGACCCCGCACTATCACCGCGGCATGCGTATCACCGATGCTGCCACGCTGGACTGCGTGATCGATGCGGTCGGCGCCCTGCGGGTGGCCATCGAGGCGCGTCTGTCGATGGACATGGCCGCTTCGCCGATGCAGGGCTCGCGCCTACGGGTTGCCTCCGGCAACCTGGTCACCGCCCGCCCAATCGGCGTGCTGGAAGGGGTGGATTATCACCATACCGGTGAAGTCCGGCGGATCGACCGCAAAGGCATCAGCCGGCTGCTCGATGAGCGCTCCATCGTGCTGCTGTCGCCATTGGGCTATTCACCGACCGGCGAGATTTTCAACCTGGCCTGCGAAGACGTCGCTACCCGCGCTGCGATCGAGCTGGGCGCCGACAAGCTGCTGCTGTTTGGCGCCGAGCCGGGCTTGCTCGATGAGAACGGCCGGCTGGTGCGTGAGTTGCGGCCACAGCAGGTCGCGCCGCATCTGGTCCGCCTCGGTACTGATTATCAGGGTGAATTGCTCGATGCCGCCGCCGAGGCCTGCAAAGGCGGCGTGGCGCGCAGTCATATCGTCAGTTATGCCGATGACGGTGCGCTGCTCACCGAGCTGTTTACCCGCGACGGTGGCGGCACGCTGGTAGCCCAGGAGCAGTTCGAGATTGTCCGTGAGGCGACTATCGAGGATGTCGGCGGTTTGTTGGAGCTGATCAGCCCGCTGGAAGAACAGGGCATTCTGGTGCGCCGCTCGCGTGAAGTGCTCGAGCGTGAGATCGAGCAGTTCAGCGTGGTCGAGCGCGACGGCATGATCATCGCGTGTGCGGCGCTGTATCCAATTGCTGATTCCGAAGCGGGGGAGCTGGCGTGTCTGGCGGTGAACCCGGAGTACCGTCATGGCGGGCGCGGCGATGATCTGCTGGAGCGGATCGAGGCGCGGGCGCGGGCGGTGGGGTTGAAAACCCTGTTCGTGCTGACTACGCGCACGGCGCACTGGTTCCGCGAGCGCGGCTTTGAGCCAAGCGGCGTCGAGCGGCTGCCGGCGGCGCGGGCGTCGCTGTACAACTTCCAGCGTAATTCGAAGATTTTCGAGAAGTCGATCTAAGCGGGGGGGGCAGTGCTAGGCATTGTCTCAGCGCTGCCTGTATTGGGGCTGCTTCGCAGCCCCAGACACACGACACAAAGCGCACCATGAAAAACGCCGTCTGAGAAGACGGCGTTTTCATTTACACGGTATGCAGATACCAGTTGTACTCGAGGTCAGAGATCGAGTGCTCGAACTCCTCCAGCTCGCTCTCCTTGCACGCGACAAAGATGTCGATGTACTTCGGATCGATGTACTTGTTGAGGATCTCGCTGTCGTCCAACTCGCGCAGGGCATCGCGCAGGTTGTTCGGCAGGCTTTGCTCGAGTTGCTCGTACGAGTTGCCTTCGATTGGCGCGCCTGGCTCGATCTTGTTGGTCAGACCATGGTGCACGCCTGCCAGCACGGCCGCCATCATCAGGTACGGGTTGGCATCGGCACCGGCTACACGGTGCTCAAGGCGCACGGCGTCCGGCGAGCCGGTGGGTACGCGCAGGGCCACGGTACGGTTGTCCAGGCCCCAGCTCGGCGCGTTGGGCACGTAGAACTGAGCGCCGAAACGGCGGTACGAGTTGACGTTCGGGCAGAGGAACGCCATCGACGCGGGCAGGGTCTCGAGCACACCGCCGACAGCGTGACGTAGCGCGGCGTTCTGCTCGGGATCCTCGCTGGTGAAGATGTTGTTGCCATCTTTGTCCAGCACGGAAATGTGTACATGCAGGCCGTTGCCTGCCTGGCCCGGGTAGGGCTTGGCCATGAAGGTGGTGTCCATTTCATGGTCGTAGGCGATGTTCTTGATCAAGCGCTTGAGCAGCACCGCGTAGTCACAGGCCTTGAGCGGGTCGGCAACGTGGTGCAGGTTGACTTCGAACTGCGCCGGGGCGCTTTCCTTGACGATGGCGTCGGCCGGAATCCCCTGCTCTTTGGCACCTTCGAGGATGTCCTGCAGGCAGTCGGCGTATTCGTCGAGGTCGTCGATCAGGTAAACCTGGGTCGACTGTGGGCGTTTGCCGGAAATCGGCGAGCGCGGCGGTTGTGGGCGACCGTTCACGTTCTCCTGGTCGATCAGGTAGAACTCCAGCTCGAAAGCGGCGCAGATGGTCAGGCCGAGTTCATCGAACTTGCTCACGACCTGACGCAGCACTTCACGTGGATCGGCGAAGAACGGCTCGCCTTCGATCTCGTGCATGGTCATCAGCAACTGCGCGGTCGGGCGTTTTTGCCAGGGCTCGTTGGACAGCGTGTCAGGGATCGGATAGCAGATGCGGTCCGCATCGCCGATGTCCAGACCCAGGCCCGTGCTTTCAACGGTAGAGCCGTTGATGTCGAGGGCGAAGAGGGAGGCCGGCAGGTTAATGCCTTTCTCGTAAACCTTGTGGAGGCTGGTGCGCTCAATGCGCTTGCCGCGCACCACACCATTCATATCTGCAATCAGAAGGTCAACGTAGAGAACCTCAGGATGTTCCTTAAGGAACGCGTTCGCTTCGTTAAGCTGAACGGCACGCGGGGGTACCGACATGATGCAACACCTTTGTTGTTAAAAATATCAATCAAGGGGGGCTTGCAACCTCAGTCAATCGGAAAGAACTACTGAAGTCAAGCCAACCCCATGATGCCCTGAAATGG
The DNA here is from genome assembly GCF_025847435.2 of Pseudomonas sp. BT-42-2. Lineage (NCBI taxonomy): Bacteria > Pseudomonadati > Pseudomonadota > Gammaproteobacteria > Pseudomonadales > Pseudomonadaceae > Pseudomonas > Pseudomonas sp. BT-42-2. The sequence goes on along the minus strand of NZ_JAOYTM010000020.1, from coordinate 9,855 downwards.
CACATCGACGGCCGATTTGCTGCATATCGGGGCGTGCCATTATCCGCTATTTTGCCTCGGAAGGGTTATCTCACGCGGGCCGTGTTTTATTTTTTACGGAGATGTTGTGTAAAAAAATGAACAAGGCTAAGCTCGGCCTCAACCCAAAACACAATAATACGAGGGTCACATGGTCCGCTTGCCGCGACCTGCACGTGCTGCCTGCGCAGCGCATACAGGTACCCGTTCCGCTCGCCGCAAGGTCTTCGCGCACAGCGCCGTAGACGTCGATGCCCTGGCCGCAATAATTGACGGTCGGCACGGTCCATTCACCTTAAGTAGCAGTTTACTGCACGCCTTTCGTTTTTCCTGCCCTTCGAATGCTTCATGGACACACGCCTTGCGCGGGTATCCAGTGACGTCCTGCGCGCGCCGCTTTGCTTTGCCACGGCAGTGCATCCAGAATCAATGCGTGGGTCTGCTGCGGCCATTGCAGCCGAGCAGCGTCCACCTTGATCGACGCCAGGCGTCAGTAGCGCCCGACATACTCCAGCCGGGCCACCTTACCTCCTGAGGTATTTATGAGTAACAACCTCGACCAGCTCACCGATTGGTTGAAAGAGCACAAGATCACCGAAGTGGAATGCCTGATCAGCGACCTGACCGGCATCACCCGCGGCAAGATCTCGCCGACCAACAAGTTCATCGCCGAAAAAGGCATGCGCCTGCCCGAGAGCGTATTGCTGCAGACCGTGACCGGCGACTATGTCGACGATGACATCTATTACGAGCTGCTGGATCCTGCCGATATCGACATGATCTGCCGCCCCGACGAGAACGCGGTGTTTCTCGTGCCGTGGGCCATCGAACCGACCGCCCAGGTTATCCACGACACCTACGACAAGAAGGGCAATCCGGTCGAGCTGTCGCCGCGCAACGTATTGAAGAAAGTGCTCAAGCTCTACGCTGACAAGGGCTGGCAGCCGATTGTCGCGCCAGAGATGGAGTTCTACCTGACCAAGCGCAGCGAAGACCCGGACTTCCCGCTGCAACCGCCAGTCGGCCGTTCGGGCCGCCCGGAAACCGGCCGCCAGTCGTTCTCGATCGAGGCTGCCAACGAATTCGATCCGCTGTTCGAAGACGTCTACGACTGGTGCGAACTGCAGCAGCTGGACCTCGACACGTTGATCCACGAAGACGGCACGGCGCAGATGGAGATCAACTTCCGTCACGGCAACGCCCTGCACCTGGCTGACCAGATCCTGGTGTTCAAGCGCACCATGCGCGAGGCCGCGCTCAAGCACAACGTCGCCGCCACCTTCATGGCCAAGCCCATGACCGGCGAGCCCGGCAGCGCCATGCACCTGCACCAGAGCGTGGTCGATGCGCACACCGGCAAGAACATCTTCTCCAATGAAGATGGCAGCATGAGTGAACTGTTCCTCAACCACATTGGCGGCCTGCAGAAGTTCATCCCCTACGTGCTGCCGCTGTTTGCCCCCAACGTCAACTCGTTCCGCCGCTTCCTGCCCGACACTTCGGCGCCGGTCAACGTCGAGTGGGGCGAAGAGAACCGCACTGTGGGCCTGCGCGTGCCCGATGCCGGTCCGCAGAATCGCCGGGTGGAAAACCGCCTGCCGGGCGCCGACGCCAACCCCTACCTGGCGATTGCCGCCAGCCTGCTGTGCGGCTACATCGGCATGGTCGAAGGCATCAACCCGAGTGCGCCGGTCCAGGGTCGGGGTTACGAGCGGCGCAACCTGCGCCTGCCGCTGACCCTCGAAGATGCCCTTGAGCGAATGGAGAACTGCCAGGACCTGGAGAAATACCTGGGCAAGAAATTCATTACCGGCTACGTCGCGACCAAACGCGCCGAGCATGAAAACTTCAAACGGGTAATCAGCTCCTGGGAACGTGAGTTCCTGCTGTTTGCCGTCTGATCAACCCTGGGGCCGCAGGAGCGCGGCTGTCGCAAAACGGAGAAGCACATGAGCGTCAACAACCCGCAAACCCGTGATTGGCAAACCCTGAGCAGTGAGCACCACCTGGCGCCTTTCAGCGACTACAAACAGCTGAAAGAGAAAGGTCCGCGCATCATCACCAAGGCCCAGGGCGTGCATTTGTGGGACAGCGAGGGGCACAAGATCCTCGACGGCATGGCTGGGCTGTGGTGCGTGGCGGTCGGTTATGGCCGTGATGAGCTGGTGCAAGCGGCCGAGAAGCAGATGCGCGAGCTGCCGTACTACAACCTGTTCTTCCAGACCGCCCACCCGCCCGCGCTGGAGCTGGCCAAGGCGATCACCGACGTGGCCCCCAAGGGCATGACCCATGTGTTCTTCACTGGCTCCGGCTCCGAAGGCAATGACACCGTGCTGCGCATGGTCCGCCATTACTGGGCACTCAAGGGCAAGCCGCACAAGCAGACCATCATCGGCCGCATCAACGGCTACCACGGCTCCACCGTTGCTGGCGCAAGCCTCGGTGGCATGAGCGGCATGCATGAGCAGGGCGGCTTGCCGATCCCGGGGATCGTGCATATCCCGCAGCCGTACTGGTTCGGTGAAGGCGGCGAGATGAGCCCGGACGATTTCGGCGTGTGGGCTGCCGAGCAGTTGGAGAAAAAGATTCTCGAGGTCGGCGAAGACAACGTCGCCGCCTTCATTGCCGAGCCGATCCAGGGCGCTGGCGGGGTGATCATTCCGCCACAAACCTACTGGCCGAAGGTGAAAGAGATCCTCGCCAAGTACGACATCCTGTTCGTCGCTGACGAAGTGATCTGCGGCTTCGGCCGTACCGGCGAATGGTTCGGCTCCGATTACTACGACCTCAAGCCCGACCTGATGACCATCGCCAAGGGCCTGACCTCCGGTTACATCCCCATGGGCGGTGTGATCGTGCGTGACACTGTGGCCAAGGTGCTCAGCGAAGGCGGCGATTTCAACCACGGCTTCACCTATTCCGGCCACCCGGTGGCGGCGGCGGTAGGCCTGGAAAACCTGCGCATTCTGCGTGACGAGAACATTGTCGCGAAAGCCAAGACAGAAGCGGCACCGTATTTGCAGAAACGTCTGCGTGAGCTACAGGACCACCCACTGGTGGGCGAAGTGCGCGGCCTGGGCCTGCTCGGCGCGATCGAGCTGGTCAAGGACAAGGCGACTCGCAGCCGTTACGAGGGCAAGGGCGTGGGCATGATCTGCCGAAACTTCTGCTTCGAGAACGGCCTGGTGATGCGCGCGGTAGGCGACACCATGATCATTGCGCCGCCGCTGGTGATCAGCCATGCCGAGATCGACGAGCTGGTGGAAAAGGCACGTAAATGCCTGGACTTGACCCTCCAAGCGGTGAAATGACCACCTGCTACGCTAGCGTTGTGACATTAAGCGGTTACAAGGCCTTGCTTTCCTTGAAACAGCGCCTTGTAACTTGCCAGACTAGCGACTGTTTCAGTCGCCCAACGCGTGTACTGCGGGACCTGGCAGCTGAACGGATGGCTAATTAAAAAAATCTGGAGCATGACGCATGAAGAAAATGGGCAAGACGTTGCTGGCCGCAGCCCTGATGGGTGCCATGGCCACTGCTGTTCAGGCTGAAGATAAGGTGTTGAACGTCTACAACTGGTCGGACTACATCGCGCCGGACACCATCGCCAAGTTCGAGAAACAGTCTGGTATCAAGGTCAAGTACGACGTCTTCGACAGCAACGAGACCCTCGAAGCCAAGCTGCTGGCGGGCAAGTCGGGCTACGACGTGGTCGTGCCGTCCAACAACTTCCTGGCCAAGCAGATCAAGGCTGGCGTCTACGAAGAACTGGACCGTTCCAAGCTGCCGAACTGGAAGAACCTCGACCAAGACCTGCTCAAGGCCGTCGGTGACGCCAGCGACCCGGGCAACAAATACGCCTTCCCCTACATGTGGGGCTCGATCGGCATTGGCTACAACCCAGAGAAGGTCAAGGCCGCGCTGGGCGTGGACAAGATCGACTCGTGGGACGCCGTGTTCAAGCCAGAGAACATCGCCAAGCTCAAGAGCTGCGGCGTGAGCTTCCTGGATGCGCCGACCGAAATGCTCCCGGCTGCGCTGCACTACCTGGGCAAGCCGAGCAACAGCACGACCAAGGAAGACCTGAAGGCTGCTGAAGACCTGTTCCTGAGCATCCGTCCTTCGATCACCTACTTCCACTCGTCCAAGTACATCGGTGACCTGGCCAACGGCAACATCTGCGTAGCGGTCGGCTACTCCGGTGACCTGGAGCAGTCCAAGGCCCGTGCCCACGAGGCCGGTGACAAGGTCAAGCTGGACTACATCATTCCTAAAGAAGGTGCCGGCACCTTCTATGACATGGTCGCCATTCCCAAGGATGCCGAGCATAAGGAAGCCGCCTACAAGTTCATGGACTTCCTGTTGCAGCCTGAAGTCATGGCCGAGATCACCAATGCCGTGCGCTTCCCGAACGGCAACAAGGCCGCGACCCAGTTCGTCGACAAAGACATCACCAACGACCCAAGCATCTATCCACCAGCCGACGTGAAAAAGCAGCTGTACGCCATTGCCGCTCCAGAAGCTGCAGCCCAGCGCCTGATCACCCGGAGCTGGACCAAGATCAAGTCGGGCAAGTAAGCCTGTGCTCAAGCCCTCTGCGCCGGGGTTCTCCGGCTCAGGGTGGCTGTAAGGCAAATAAGTTTGCGGCATCGAGGCTGCAACGGTAAGTTGCGCGCCGGTTTCGCGTGTACGGCGCGGCTTACTACTACGGCACACCGTCACTGAATGCACTGATTGTGAGGAGCATCCACTTGTCTATTTCTGTATTTCGCAAAGCCTTGATGGCTGGAGCGGGCCTGACGCTGGCATGCAGCGTCCAAGCGGCGCCAACGGTGCATTTCTATAACTGGTCGGACTATATCGGGCCGACCACCCTCGCCGATTTCGAGAAAGAAACCGGGATCAAGCCGGTGCAAGACGTCTTCGATTCCAACGAGACCCTGGAAGGCAAGCTGCTGGCCGGTCGCACCGGTTATGACGTAGTGGTGCCGTCCAACCATTTCCTCGGCAAGCAGATCAAGGCGGGCGCGTTCCAGAAGCTCGACAAGAATCTGCTGCCCAATTATTCCAACCTGGATCCTGCGCTGATGAAGCGTCTGGAAAAGAACGATCCGGGCAACCAGTACGCCGTGCCTTATCTGTGGGGCACCAATGGCATCGGCTACAACGTCGACAAGGTCAAGGCGGTGCTGGGCGTAGACACCATCGATTCGTGGGCGGTGCTGTTCGAGCCCGAGAACATGAAAAAGCTCTCCACCTGCGGCGTGGCCTTCCTCGACTCGGCGGACGAAATGCTGCCGGCGGTGCTCAACTACATGGGCTTGGACCCGAACAGCACCAATGCCAAGGACTATGAAAAGGCCGAGCAGAAGCTGCTGGCCGTGCGTCCCTACGTGACCTACTTCCATTCCTCGAAGTACATCACCGATCTGGCCAATGGCGACATCTGCGTCGCCGCCGGTTTCTCCGGCGATATCTTCCAGGCCAAGGCCCGTGCTGAAGAAGCCAAGAAGGGCGTCAACCTGGCCTACGCGATTCCCAAGGAAGGCGGCAACCTCTGGTTCGATGTCCTGGCGATTCCTAAGGACGCCAAGAACCTCAAAGAGGCGCACGCCTTCATCAACTATTTGCTGAAACCTGAGGTTATCGCCCAGGTCAGTGATTACGTCGGTTACGCCAACCCGAACCCCAAGGCTGGCGACCTGATGGACCAGGCCGTGAGGACTGACGCCGCGGTTTACCCACCGCAGGAAGTGCTGGACAAGATGTTCGTCAACAGTGAGTTGCCGCCGAAGGTGCAACGTTTGATGACCCGCAGCTGGACCAAGGTCAAGTCGGGCAAATAATCATCCAGACCCGCCACGCCAAGGGCGGGCTTAAAAATCTTGTTGGGAGTTTCACTCATGGCAGTTGCCTCCGGTGCCTATAAGAAAGCCCTCGAGGGTGGCCAGCAACCCAAGCAGGTGCTGGTCAAGATCGACCGGGTCACGAAGAAATTCGACGAAACAATTGCCGTGGACGATGTGTCCCTGGAAATCCGCAAAGGCGAGATCTTCGCTCTGCTCGGTGGCTCCGGCTCCGGTAAGTCGACCTTGCTGCGGATGCTGGCCGGCTTCGAGCGTCCGACTGAAGGTCGGATCTTCCTCGATGGTGTCGACATCACCGACATGCCGCCCTACGAGCGGCCGATCAACATGATGTTCCAGTCCTACGCGCTGTTCCCGCACATGACCGTGGCGCAGAACATCGCCTTCGGCCTGCAACAGGACAAGATGCCCAAGGCCGAGATCGAAGCCCGTGTGGCCGAGATGCTCAAGCTGGTCCACATGACCCAGTACGCCAAGCGCAAGCCGCACCAGCTTTCCGGTGGCCAGCGTCAGCGGGTAGCCCTGGCTCGCTCGCTGGCCAAGCGTCCCAAGCTGCTGCTGCTCGACGAGCCGATGGGTGCGCTGGACAAGAAGCTGCGCTCGCAGATGCAGCTGGAGCTGGTCGAGATCATCGAGCGCGTGGGGGTAACCTGCGTGATGGTGACCCACGACCAGGAAGAGGCCATGACCATGGCCCAGCGCATCGCCATCATGCACCTGGGGTGGATCGCCCAGATCGGCTCGCCGATCGACATCTACGAGACCCCGACCAGCCGCCTGGTCTGCGAGTTCATCGGCAACGTCAACCTGTTCGAAGGTGAAGTGGTCGACGACGCCGAAGGCCACGCGGTGATCGCCAGCCCTGAGCTTGAGCGCAAGATCTACGTCGGCCACGGCGTGACCACCTCGGTCGAGGACAAACACATCCTCTACGCACTGCGTCCGGAGAAGATGCTGGTCACCACCCAACAGCCGACCTGCGAGCACAACTGGTCGCGCGGCAAGGTTCACGACATCGCCTACCTGGGTGGTCACTCGGTGTTCTACGTCGAGCTGCCGAGCGGCAAGGTCGTACAGTCGTTCGTGGCTAACGCCGAGCGCCAGGGCACCCGACCAACCTGGGGCGATGAAGTGTACGTGTGGTGGGAAGATGACAGCGGCGTGGTACTGCGCTCATGAAAATTCGCAAGCTCAAGCGAGCCTTCCAGCGCCTGGTCCCGGAGGGACGGCACCTGGTGATCGGCGTGCCGTTCATCTGGCTGTTCCTGTTCTTCATGCTGCCGTTCTTCATCGTCCTGAAGATCAGCTTCGCCGAAGCCGACGTGGCGATCCCGCCGTACACCGAGATCTACAGCTACGTCGAAGACAAGATCCAGCTGGTCCTCAACCTGGCCAACTATGGCCTGTTGACCGAGGATGAGCTGTACATCTCGGCCTACCTGGGCTCGTTGAAGATGGCCTTCTTCAGCACCCTGTTGTGCCTGTTGATCGGCTACCCGATGGCCTATGCCATTGCCAACGCGCGCAAAGAAAGCCAGACCGTGCTGTTGCTGCTGATCATGATGCCGACCTGGACCGCGATCTTGATCCGCGTATATGCCTGGATGGGCATTCTCAGCAACAACGGGCTGCTCAACAGCTTCCTGTTGTGGATCGGCTTGATCGACCAGCCGCTGCAGATCCTCAACACCAACCTGGCGGTGTACATCGGCGTGGTCTATTCGTACCTGCCGTTCATGATCCTGCCGCTCTACGCCAACCTGGTCAAACACGACCAGAGCCTGTTGGAAGCCGCCTCTGACCTGGGTTCGAGCACCTTCAACAGCTTCTGGAAGATCACCGTGCCGCTGTCGAAAAACGGCATCATTGCCGGCTGCATGCTGGTGTTCATCCCGGTGGTGGGCGAGTTCGTCATTCCTGAGCTGCTTGGCGGCCCGGAAACCCTGATGATCGGTAAAGTGCTGTGGCAGGAATTCTTCAACAACCGTGACTGGCCGGTAGCGTCGGCGCTGGCGGTAGTGATGCTGGCGATCCTGATCGTGCCCATCCTGCTGTTCAACCGCAGCCAGGCCAAAGAGATGGAGGGCAGGGCATGAAGCGCTTCAGTTTCTCCAAGCTGATGCTGGTGCTCGGCTTGCTGTTCATCTACCTGCCGATGCTGATTCTGGTGATCTACTCGTTCAACGCCTCCAAGCTGGTAACGGTGTGGGGCGGCTGGTCGATCAAGTGGTACGTCGGCCTGCTCGACAACTCGCAGCTGATGGGCTCGGTGATGCGCTCGCTGGAGATCGCCTGCTACACGGCGATCGCCGCTGTGGCGCTGGGCACCCTGGCGGCCTTCGTGCTGACCCGCGTGACCCGCTTCAAGGGCCGCACGCTGTTCGGTGGTTTGGTGACCGCACCGCTGGTCATGCCTGAGGTGATCACCGGTCTGTCGCTGTTGCTGCTGTTCGTGGCCATGGCGCAGATGATCGGCTGGCCGCAGGAGCGCGGCATCGTCACCATCTGGATTGCCCACACTACGTTCTGTGCGGCGTATGTGGCGGTGGTGGTGTCGGCGCGCTTGCGCGAGCTGGACCTGTCGATCGAAGAAGCGGCAATGGACCTGGGTGCCAAGCCGTGGAAGGTGTTCTTCCTGATCACCATCCCGATGATCGCGCCATCGCTGGCGGCGGGCGGCATGATGTCGTTCGCCCTGTCGCTGGACGACCTGGTGTTGGCCAGCTTCGTCTCGGGGCCAGGTTCGACCACCTTGCCGATGGAAGTGTTCTCGGCGGTGCGTCTGGGCGTCAAGCCTGAGATCAACGCCGTGGCCAGCTTGATTCTGCTGTCGGTGTCGCTGGTGACCTTCATGGTCTGGTACTTCAGCCGCCGCGCTGAAGAACATCGTCGCAAGGCGATCCAGCAGGCTATCGAGGAAGGCGCTGCGGCGAACTTCTCGCAGCCACAGGTCAAGCGCCCGTCTCCGGCTGCCGCGTCGGCTTGACCCACGCGCTTAGGGCCGCACTGCGGCCCTAAGCGGCGGTTCGGCGTTCTCTGCTCCGGCGCAACGTCAAAAGTGATGATGCTCATCAGTTGTGCTGGACCTTGCTCCAGCCTGATACCACTCATTTTTCATCAGTTGTGCTGGACCTTGCTCCAGCCTGATACCACTCAATTTCATCAGTGATATTGGACCCTGTGGGAGCGGGCTTGCCCGCGAAGGCCGCACCGCCACTTCACAGCCAAGCACTGTCCCAATGCGGATAATCACCAATGTGCTCCACCAGCTCGGCACGCACAGGATTATGTGCAATGTATTCGGCCACGGCGCGCACGCTTTCCTCCTTGCGCAGCGCACGGTCCTGATACCCAGGCTGCCATATCGGCTGGCACTCAATACCCGTCTTGCGCAAGGCCATAGCTGAGCGTGACTTGAACCTGCGCATCAGTGTGCCCAGCGTCACTGCCTTCAATTCGAACAGCCAGTGCACATGGTCCGGCATAACTACCCAGGCTAGAGACTGACAAGCATGCTCAAGATCGGCCTGGCGCATCTGCTGGACCACCAGCCGAGCTCTGTGAAAATCACGAAAAAGCGGATTGCGCTGGGAGGTGACGGTGGTCAACAGATAGCGTCTGCCTGGCTCGGAAAAGCGACCACGGCGAAGTAGATAGGACTCGGCGAGGGACATTTGGATCTTCCTTGAAAGTGAATACCTCCTGGAAAGTAGCGGCTCACATGCAGGTCGCGAGTGCTTGATGGTTTCTGGATGTGGCAAGGGTTGGCGGTGCTTGTGCTGGCCTCTTCGCGGGCAAGCCCGCTCCCACAGGTATTGTGGGGTTATCGAGATAGCGGGGTGTCTGCTGGCTTGATGGTTTCTGGATGTGGCAAGGGTTGGCGGTGCTTGTGCTGGCCTCTTCGCGGGCAAGCCCGCTCCCACAGGTATTGTGGGGTTATCGAGATAGCGGGGTGTCTGCTGGCTTGATG
>NZ_JAOYTM010000019.1:0-27655 GCF_025847435.2 Pseudomonas sp. BT-42-2 | reverse complement strand
ATGGTTTCTGGATGTGGCAAGGGTTGGCGGTGCTTGTGCTGGCCTCTTCGCGGGCAAGCCCGCTCCCACAGGTATTGTGGGGTTCTCGAGATAGCGAGGTGTCTGCTGGCTTGATGGTTTCTGGATGTGGCAAGGGTTGGCTGTGGCTGTGCTGGCCTCTTGGCGGGCTAGCCCGCTCCCACAGGTATTGTGGGTTCTCGAGATAGCGGGGTGTCTGCTGGGCTTGATGGTTTCTGAAAAGAAATTGGCACTCCACTGTTCCAGAGGCCAACGCAATACCTGTGGGAGCGGGCTAGCCCGCGAAGAGGCCAGAACAGACGACAATTTCCCTTAACTGACCCCCATCAGTGTCCTTTTCGGAACCCTGATCTACGCTAACAGTCGCATCCCTCGAACCATTTGCGCGCAAGCAAGGAGCCTGAATGACGTTGAGGCGTCTACTGTCGGTCGTTTGCCTGGGGTTGCTGTTCCTGCTGTCGGGGTGCGAGAAGGAAGTCTCGAGTCCGAAACTGCCCAGGGTAGGTGTACTGCAAGTCCAACCCACTGATTTCGCCGCCAAGGTCACCCTCACCGGTGACGTACAAGCGCGTGTGCAGACCGATCTGTCGTTCCGCGTGGGTGGCAAGATCATCTCGCGCAGCGTCGATGTGGGCGATCACGTCAAGGCCAACCAGGTGCTCGCCCGGCTCGATCCGAAAGACCTGCAGAACAACGTCGAATCGGCCAAGGCTGAGGTATTCGCCGAGCAGGCGCGGGTCACCCAGACCAGCGCGGCGTTCGTTCGCCAGCAGAAACTGCTACCCAAGGGCTACACCAGCCAGAGTGAATACGACTCCGCCCAAGCCGCCCTGCGCAGCAGCCAGAGCGCGCTCAAGGCGGCCCAGGCGCAGTTGGCCAACGCCAAGGAACAACTGAGCTACACCGCGCTGGTTTCCGAAGCCGATGGCGTGATAACGGCGCGGCAGGCCGAGGTCGGCCAAGTAGTGCAGGCGACCATGCCGATTTTCGGCCTGGCGGTGGATGGCGACCGTGATGCGGTCTTCAACGTCTATGAGTCACTGTTGATTGCCCCGCCAAGCGATGAGGGGGTGATCGTCAGCCTGCTGGATGACCCCAAGGTCCAGGCCGAGGGCCGGGTGCGTGAGATCACGCCAACGGTGTCTGCCGAGAGCGGCACGGTGCAGGTCAAGGTGGCCCTGCGCAATGTGCCGGCGGGGATGCAATTGGGGTCGCCCGTGACCGCCACCGGGCGCAGCCAGGGCCGGCCAAGTATCGAATTGCCCTGGTCGGCACTGACCAAGGGGCTCAAGGAGCCCGCCGTATGGGTAGTCGGCGAGGGCGACAAGGTCGAGCTGCGCAAAGTCCAGGTGGGCCGTTACCTGACCGGCAAGATCGTCGTCGCCGACGGGGTCAAGGGCGGTGAGACCGTGGTCGTCAGTGGCGGCCAGTTATTGCACCCGGGCATGCAGGTAGAGAAGGTCAGCGCCAAGGACGGAGGGGCCGCGCCATGAAGCGCTTACTGCTGATACTGTCTGCCGGCTTGTTGCTCAGCGCTTGTGGGAGCGATGAAGAAAAACCCGAGCCGATCCGTCCAGTGCTGTCGATGCTGGTAGAGCCGCAGGTGCAATCGCAGCTGGGGCGCTTTGCTGGCAGCATCCAGGCGCGCTTCGAGAGCACCCTGGGCTTTCGTGTTTCTGGGCGCATTGCCCGGCGCTGGCTGGACGTGGGCGCGCGGGTCAACCCTGGCGATACCCTGGCGACCCTCGACCCGACCGATCAGCAAAACCAGTTGCGCGCCGCCGAGGGCGATCTGGCCAGGGTCGAGGCGCAGTGGATCAATGCCCAGGCCAACGCCCGCCGCCAGCAACAGTTGTACGACCGCGGCGTCGGCGCCCAGGCTCAGCTGGACATCGCCCAGACCGACCTGAAAACCACCGGCGCGTCGTTGGAACAAGCGCGCTCGGCGGTAAGCCAAGCCCGCGATCAACTCGACTACAGCACGCTGCGCAGCGACCATGCCGCCGTGGTCACCGCCTGGAAAGCCGAGGCCGGGCAAACCGTCAGCGCCGGTCAAGAAGTGGTCACCCTGGCCCGGCCTGACGTCAAGGAGGCCGTCATCGACCTGCCCATCCAACTCGCCGAGCAGTTGAACAAAGACCTCACCTTCACCGTTGCCTCGCAGCTCGATCCGAGCATCCACACCACCGCCACCCTGCGCGAGCTGGAGCCGCAGGCCGACGCCACCACCCGCACGCGCCGCGCCCGCCTGACCCTGGCTGACACCCCCGCTGCCTTCCATCTGGGCACGGCGATCAGTGTCACCCTGACTTCGGCAGTGACCCCGCGTACCGAGCTGCCGGGCACCGCGCTGCTCGAGCGCGATGGCAAGACCCAGGTCTGGGTGGTCGACCCACAACAAAAAACCGTCAGCACCCGCGACGTCACCCTGATCACGCGTACAGCCAACAGCATCATCCTCGCTTCCGGGGTGCAGCCTGGGGAGCGCGTGGTCACTGCCGGGGTCAATACCCTCAAGCCCGGCCAGCAGGTCACCTTCGATGAGGAAGAACGATGAAAGGAAGCTTCAACCTTTCGGAATGGGCGCTCAAGCACCAATCCTTCGTCTGGTACCTGATGTTCGTTGGCCTGTTGATGGGGATTTTTTCCTACTTCAATCTCGGCCGTGAGGAAGACCCGTCGTTCACCATCAAGACCATGGTGATTCAGACCCGCTGGCCCGGCGCGACCCAGGACGAGACGCTCTACCAGGTCACCGACCGCATCGAGAAGAAGCTGGAGGAGCTCGATTCGCTCGACTATGTGAAAAGCTATACCCGCCCAGGCGAGTCGACGGTCTATGTCTACCTGCGCGACACCACCAAAGCGGCGGACATCCCGCAGATCTGGTACCAGGTACGCAAGAAGATCGATGACATTCGCGGGCAGTTTCCCCAAGGCATCCAGGGACCGGGTTTCAACGATGAATTCGGCGATGTGTTCGGTTCGATCTACGCCTTTACCGCCGACGGCCTGACCCTGCGACAACTACGCGACTATGTCGAGCAGGCGCGCGCCGAAGTCCGCGAAGTGCCCAATATCGGCAAGATCGAACTGGTCGGCACCCAGGACGAAGTGCTCTACCTGAATTTCTCGACCCGCAAGCTGGCCTCGTTGGGTATTGATCAACGCCAGGTCATGCAGGCCCTGCAATCGCAGAACGCAGTGACCCCGGCCGGGGTGATCGAGGCTGGCCCGGAGCGTATTTCGGTGCGCACCACTGGCCAGTTCGCCTCGGAAAAAGACCTGGAAACCGTCAACCTGCGGATCAACGATCGCTTCTTCCGCCTTGCGGATATCGCCAATATCGAGCGCGGCTACACCGATCCGCCTGCGCCGATGTTCCGCTACAACGGCCAGACCGCCATCGGCCTGGCCATTGGCATGAAGGCCGGCGGCAACATCCAGGTGTTCGGCGAGGCGCTCAAGGAGAAGATGGACAGCATCGTCACCGAGCTGCCGGTAGGTGTCGGGGTGCACACGGTGTCCGACCAGTCGGTGGTGGTCGAGGAAGCGGTCGGTGGCTTCACCAGCGCGCTGTTCGAAGCGGTAGTGATCGTCCTGGCAGTCAGTTTTGTCAGCCTTGGCGTGCGCGCCGGGCTGGTGGTGGCCTGCTCGATTCCGCTGGTGCTGGCCATGGTGTTCGTGTTCATGGAGTACAGCGGCATTACCATGCAGCGGATCTCGTTGGGCGCGCTGATCATCGCCCTGGGCCTGCTGGTGGACGATGCAATGATCACCGTGGAGGTGATGGTCACACGCTTGGAGATGGGTGAGAGCAAGGAGCAGGCGGCAACCTTCGCCTACACCTCGACGGCTTTCCCAATGCTCACCGGCACCCTGGTGACGGTGGCGGGCTTCGTGCCCATCGGCCTCAACGCCAGCTCTGCGGGCGAGTACACCTACACCCTGTTCGCGGTGATCGCGGTGGCGCTGATCGTCTCCTGGGTGGTGGCGGTGTTCTTCGCCCCAGTGCTGGGCGTGCATATTCTCAAGAGCGACAAGCTCAAGGCGCACGACGCCGAGCCAGGCCGGGTTGGGCGGGCATTCGAGGGTGGGTTGCTGTGGTGCATGCGTCACCGTTGGCTGACCATCATCGGCACGGTGCTGCTGTTCGCCCTGGCGATCTTCAGCATGCGCTTCGTGCAGAACCAGTTCTTCCCGGCATCGGACCGACCGGAAATTCTGGTTGACCTGAACCTGCCGCAAAACGCCTCGATCGAAGAGACGCGCAAGGTGGTCGACCGCCTGGAAGCGAAGATCAAGGACGACCCGGACCTGGTGCGCTGGAGCACCTACATCGGCCAGGGTGCGATCCGCTTCTACCTGCCGCTCGACCAGCAACTGCAGAATCCCTACTACGCCCAGCTGGTGATCGTCAGCAAAGGCCTGGAAGAGCGCCAGAGCCTGATCGAGCGTCTGCAGAAGATCCTGCGTGAAGACTTCGTAGGGATCGGCACCAACGTCCAGTCGCTGGAAATGGGCCCGCCGGTAGGGCGGCCGATCCAGTATCGGGTCAGTGGCAAGGACATCGACCAGGTGCGCAAGCACGCGATCGAACTGGCCACCTTGCTCGATGCCAACCCGCATATTGGCGAGATGATCTACGACTGGAACGAGCCGGGTAAGGTGCTGCGGGTCGAGATCGCCCAGGACAAGGCGCGCCAATTGGGCCTCTCGTCCGAGGACGTGGCCAACGTGATGAACAGCATCGTCAGCGGCGTGCCGGTCACCCAGGTCAACGACAACATCTACCTGGTCGATGTGATCGCCCGCGCCGAGGACAGCGAGCGCGGCTCGCCCGACACCTTGCAGAACCTGCAGATCCTCACCCCCAACGGCACTTCCATCCCGCTGCTATCGTTCGCCACCGTGCGCTATGAGCTGGAGCAGCCGTTGGTATGGCGGCGTGATCGCAAGCCGACCATCACCATCAAGGCGTCGGTCAGCGGCGAGATCCAGCCCACCGACCTGGTGGCCCAGCTCAAGCCGAAGATCGACGAGTTCGCCGGCCAGCTGCCGCCCGGTTATGAGGTGGCCACCGGCGGTACGGTGGAGGAGAGCGGCAAGGCGCAAGGGCCGATCGCCAAGGTCATTCCGTTGATGCTGTTCTTGATGGCGACTTTCCTGATGATCCAGCTGCACAGCGTGCAGAAGCTGTTCCTGGTGGTCAGTGTGGCGCCGCTGGGCTTGATTGGCGTGGTGCTGGCGCTGGTGCCGACAGGGACGCCCATGGGCTTCGTGGCGATTCTCGGGATCTTGGCGCTGGCCGGGATCATCATTCGTAACTCGGTGATCCTGGTGACCCAGATCGATGAGTTCGAGGCTCAAGGTTATTCGCCATGGGATGCGGTAATGGAGGCGACCAACCATCGTCGGCGGCCGATTCTGCTCACGGCGGCAGCGGCCAGCCTGGGCATGATCCCGATTGCCCGGGAAGTGTTCTGGGGGCCGATGGCCTACGCCATGATCGGCGGCATCATCAGTGCAACGCTGCTGACGCTGTTGTTCCTGCCCGCGCTGTATGTGGCCTGGTACAAGATCCGTGAGCCGCAGAGCAAATCAACCTGAAACCTTGAAGTTGCTGAGCGCTTTGGGGCTGCTTTGCAGCCCTTCGCGGGCAAGCCCGCTCCCACAGGTACAGCGCTGCTCTCAAGATCTGCTCAATCCCTGTGGGAGCGGGCTTGCCCGCGAAGGGCCGCAAAGCGGCCCCAGTACTAGGACCAGGCTGTAGGCTTGTTAAAAATGGTTATATAAACATTCTTAAACAGTATTTTTAAGAATATCCGCGCCTCACTACTATGAGCCTCAAGCCAGGCGCAAATCCCCTTCAAACCTCTGCCCGGCACTTCACTCACAGGAGAACGAGCATGAGTGCATCTCTGCGTAGCATCGACGGTCAGGACGAAGCCACCATTCTGCGTGAGATTCAGAGCGCCTTGCGCGATCTGCGTTTCGGTGCGGTGGAGATTACCGTGCATAACGCTCAGGTCGTACAGATCGAGCGCAAGGAGAAGTTCCGCCTGCAGCAGCCCGGCAACAAGTCCGGCTGATACCGCCTCACTTACTAATTAGAAAAATGCCAATCGGGAGCTTCACCATGTCCATCCGCCGTTATGCGCTTGCCGCCCTGGCCAGTGCCGTTTTTGCCGGTTCCGCAATCGCCAAGGACTACGAACTGCTGAACGTGTCCTACGACCCGACCCGTGAGCTGTACCAGCAATACAACGCCGAGTTCATCAAGCACTGGCAACAGGCTCACCCGGACGACAAGGTGAAGATCCAGCAATCCCACGGTGGCTCGGGCAAACAAGCCCGGGCAGTGATCGACGGCCTGCGCGCCGACGTCGTGACCCTGGCCCTGGCCGGCGACATCGACGAAATCGCCAAGCTCGGCAAGACCCTGCCAGAGAACTGGCAGAGCCGCCTGCCAGACGCCAGCACCCCTTACACCTCGACCATCGTGTTCCTGGTGCGCAAGGGCAACCCGAAAGGCATCAAGGATTGGGGCGACCTGATCAAGAAAGACGTTTCGGTGATCACCCCGAACCCGAAGACCTCCGGCGGTGCGCGTTGGAACTTCCTCGCCGCTTGGGCCTACGGCCTGAAAACCGGTGGTAGCGAAGACAAAGCCAAGGCTTACGTGCAGGAGCTGTTCAAGCATGTTCCGGTGCTCGATACCGGCGCGCGTGGCTCGACCATCACCTTCGTCAACAACGGCCAGGGCGATGTCCTGCTGGCTTGGGAAAACGAAGCGTTCCTGGCGCTCAAGGAAGATGGCGGCAGCGACAAGTTCGAAATCGTCGTGCCTTCGCTGTCGATTCTCGCCGAGCCGCCAGTGGCTGTGGTCGACAAGAACGCGCAGAAAAAGGGTAACGAGAAGATCGCCGAGGAATACCTCAAGCACCTGTACAGCCCAGCTGGGCAGAAGATCGCCGCAGAAAACTTCTACCGTCCACGTGACGAGAAAGTCGCCGCCGAATTTGGCAAGCAATTCCCCAAACTCGATCTGGTAACCATCGACAAGGACTTCGGTGGCTGGAAGACTGCACAACCTAAGTTCTTCAACGATGGTGGCGTGTTCGACCAGATCTATCAGGCGCAGTAAGTCACCCTTACAGTGCCTCTCGGGAGCAACACCCTTCAGTAGCCTGTACTGGCCCGGGACTCGTCCCGGGCTTCGTGCGTTCAACCAGGGACCTTTATGTCACGTCGTATTTCCCCCGTCATACCCGGCTTCGGGCTGACGCTGGGCTACACCTTGGTGTACCTCAGCCTGATCGTGCTGATACCGCTGGCGGCCATGTTCATTCATGCCTCGCAGCTGACCTGGGAGCAGCTCTGGAACATCATCAGTGCGCCGCGGGTCATCGCCGCGCTCAAGCTGAGTTTCGGCACCGCCCTGTTCGCCGCCATCATCAATGGCGTGATCGGTACCCTGCTGGCCTGGGTGCTGGTGCGCTACACCTTTCCTGGGCGCAAGATCATCGAGGCGATGATCGACTTGCCGTTCGCCTTGCCCACAGCCGTGGCCGGTATTGCGCTGACCGCGCTGTACGCACCGGCTGGCTGGGTCGGTCAGTTCGCCACCGACCTGGGCTTCAAGATCGCCTATACCCCGCTGGGCATCACCCTGGCCCTGACCTTCGTCACCCTGCCGTTCGTGGTGCGGACCGTGCAGCCGGTGTTGGCGGACATCCCGCGGGAGGTCGAAGAAGCCGCTGCATGCCTGGGCGCGAAACCCTTGCAGGTGTTCCGCTACATCCTTGCGCCGGCACTGCTGCCGGCCTGGTTGACCGGCTTCGCCCTGGCCTTCGCCCGCGGTGTGGGTGAGTATGGCTCGGTGATCTTCATCGCCGGCAACATGCCGATGAAGACCGAGATCCTGCCGCTGCTGATCATGGTCAAGCTCGACCAATACGACTACACCGGCGCCACTGCCATCGGCGTGTTGATGCTGGTGGTTTCCTTCATCCTGCTGCTGCTGATCAACTTGTTGCAGCGGCGCATCGAAACCCCTTGAAGGAGGCCCGGCTCATGTCTAGTTCAACTATTGGCGCGGCGGCCGCCGCCAACGCCGCCCGCCGTGGCAGTGCCACTTCGCGGCGTGTGCTGATCGGCCTTGGCTGGCTGGTGTTTGCGTTGTTCCTGCTGTTGCCGCTGGTCATCGTCGTGTCGCAGGCACTGAAGAATGGCTTTGGCACGTTCTTCGAAGCGATCTTCGAGCCCGATGCCTTGTCGGCCCTCAAGCTCACCTTGTTGGCGGTGGTCATTTCGGTGCCGCTGAACCTGGTATTCGGCGTCAGCGCCGCGTGGTGCGTGAGCAAGTACAACTTCCGCGGCAAGAGCATCCTGGTGACGCTGATCGACCTGCCGTTCTCGGTCTCGCCGGTGATCGCCGGCCTGGTCTACGTGCTGATGTTCGGCGCCCAGGGCCTGTTCGGGCCGTGGCTGCAGGATCACGATATCCAGATTGTCTTTGCCCTGCCGGGTATCGTCCTGGCGACCATCTTCGTCACCGTGCCGTTCGTGGCCCGTGAGCTGATCCCGCTGATGCAGGAGCAGGGCACGCAGGAAGAGGAGGCCGCGCGCCTGCTCGGCGCCAACGGCTGGCAGATGTTCTGGCACGTGACCTTGCCGAACATCAAATGGGGCCTGATCTATGGCGTGGTGCTGTGTACTGCGCGAGCGATGGGCGAGTTCGGTGCGGTGTCGGTGGTTTCCGGGCACATTCGCGGGGTGACCAACACCTTGCCGCTGCACGTCGAGATCCTCTACAACGAATACAACCACGTCGCAGCTTTCAGCGTGGCCAGCCTGCTGCTGATCCTGGCGCTCTTCATCCTGCTGCTCAAGCAGTGGAGCGAGAACCGTATTAACCGCCTGCGCCAAAGCGCAGCGGAGGAATAATTCATGTCGATCGAAGTTCGTAACGTCAGCAAGCGCTTCAACAGCTTCCAGGCCCTGGACAACATCAACCTGGATATCCACAGCGGTGAGCTGGTGGCGTTGCTCGGCCCCTCCGGCTGCGGCAAGACCACCCTGCTGCGGATCATCGCCGGCCTGGAGACGCCGGATGATGGCAGCATCGTGTTCCATGGCGAGGACGTTTCTGGGCATGACGTGCGTGATCGCAACGTCGGTTTCGTGTTCCAGCACTACGCCCTGTTCCGCCACATGAGCGTGTTCGACAACGTCGCCTTCGGCCTGCGCATGAAGCCCAAGGGCGAGCGGCCGAGCGAGAGCAAGATCGCCGAGAAGGTCCATGAGCTGTTGAACATGGTCCAGCTCGACTGGTTGGCCGACCGCTACCCCGAGCAACTGTCCGGCGGCCAGCGCCAGCGTATTGCCCTGGCTCGCGCCCTGGCGGTCGAGCCCAAGGTGCTGCTGCTCGACGAGCCGTTCGGCGCGCTGGATGCCAAGGTGCGTAAGGAGCTGCGTCGCTGGTTGGCGCGGCTGCACGAGGACATCAACCTGACCTCGGTGTTCGTGACCCACGACCAGGAAGAGGCGATGGAAGTGGCCGACCGCATCGTGGTGATGAACAAGGGTGTGATCGAGCAGATTGGCTCGCCGGGTGAGGTGTATGAGCAGCCGGCCAACGATTTTGTCTATCACTTCCTCGGTGATTCGAACCGCCTGGCGCTGAGCGAGGGTAACCACGTGCTGTTCCGCCCGCACGAGGTGTCGCTGTCGCGGCATGAGACCGAGGGCCATCATGCGGCTGAGGTGCGTGATATTCGGCCGTTGGGCGCGACCACTCGGGTGACCTTGAAAGTGGCTGGGCAGAGCGAGCTGATCGAGGCCGAGGTGGTCAAGGATCACGACAGCCTGACCGGGCTGGCGCGCGGGGAGACGTTGTTCTTCCGGCCCAAGGTTTGGCAGAAGGTGGCGGATATTTGAGCTGCCAGTTGAATACGAAACCCGGGTGAATGCCCGGGTTTTTTATTGTCTGGACCATTTTGGGGCCGCTTTGCGGCCCTTCGCGGGCGAGCCCGCTCCCACAGGCACCGCGTCGTTGTCGAGGGCGCCGCTGTACCCTGTGGGAGCGGGCTTGCCCGCGAACGAGGGCGCAGCCCTCGCAAGATCTGATGCCTTGGGTGAATATTTGAAATGCCGATAAAGCATCACTTTGCAACTGCCGCCCGCAAGCCCTTGAATTACGCGGCATGGCGGCAATAGCTAGTTTTATATATTCGATAACGATCTAGCTTTAATTTTAAACATTACTTTCAGAGATAAGCGTCTGGCGTCGATGATTCAGCCACGAGGCCCACCCAAGGAGGGCTGAAGACCTGAATCAACACCCCAGGAGTTTGATCAATGGGTAATGTCCAGTCGGCCGTCAGGGCCTACGACCAGCCATGGCGTCCGGCCCCGGGCGACCTGGTCGAGCTTGGACGGACGCTTCGCCTGCCGCTCGGCCAACTGCGCCTGCAACGCACGCCGGTCAGCGGCCTCAAGCGCCGCGACAAATGGGCCCTGGCCTTGCTGGTCGTGGCCTTGCACGGCGCCGCCGCTTACTGGGTCAGCCAGTCGCCAACCCCACCGTTGCCAGTGGTGCCGCCGCAGATTCCACCGATGACCATCGAGTTCGCCACACCGGCGCCACCGGTGGTCGAGCCGCCGCCTCCTGCGCCTGCGCCGCCAATCGTCGAGCCGCCACCGCCGCCAGTAGTCGACGAGTTGGCAGCCAAGCCGGCACCCAAGCCAGTGCCAAAACCTAAACCCAAGCCCGCGCCCAAGCCTGTGGCCAAGCCCGCGCCCAAGCCGGTCGAAACGCCGCCGCCACCCGTCGCCGCGCCCGCGCCAGTGGCGCCGCCTGCTCCAGCGCCGGTCACGCCGCCATCGGCCAACGCCGCCTACCTGAAGAACCCGGCGCCGGAGTATCCGCAGATGGCCCAGCGCCGCGGCTGGGAAGGCACCGTGCTGCTACGGGTCGAGGTACTGGCCAGCGGCAAGCCGGGGCAGATCCAGATCCAGAAGAGCAGCGGCCGCGATGCGCTGGACGCCGCCGCGTTGGCTGCGGTCAAGCGCTGGAGCTTCGTCCCCGCCAAGCAGGGTGATGTGGCCCAGGCCGGCTGGGTCAGTGTCCCGATCGATTTCAAGCTTCGTTAATACGCACCTGAACAGAACATTGGCAGAACATAGGAAGACTTCATCATGAGCCTGTTGGCATCCCCTCTCGAATCCGTAGAAAGCGCAGTCATCTGGCTGCTGGTTGGCTTCTCTGTCGTCACCTGGGGCCTGGCCTTGGTCAAGGTGGTGCAGTTCGTGCGCTTGAAGAACCAGGACAAACGCTTTCATCAGCAATTCTGGGCCGCCTCAAGCCTCGATTCAGCTGCAGAAATCAGCCATGAACTGCCCGGCCCTGCTGCCCGTGTCGCTCAGTCCGGCTACGCGGCTATCGCGGTGGGGGAGCCAGGCCATGCCAGCGACCTGAGCCAGTCGATCAACCATCAGGACCGCCTCGAACGTGCCCTGCGCCAACAGATCGTGCGCGAGCGCCGCTCGCTGGAAACCGGCTTGGCAGTGGTTGCCAGTATCGGCAGCACCTCACCGTTCATTGGCCTGTTCGGCACTGTGTGGGGGATCATGGAAGCGCTTAAAGGTATCAGTGCGGCAGGCTCGGCCAGCCTGGAAACCGTGGCCGGTCCGATCGGTGCGGCGTTGGTCGCCACGGGTGTCGGTATCGCCGTCGCCGTGCCTGCGGTGCTGGTCTACAACTACTTCCTGCGCCGGCTCAAGCTGACCGCCGCCGACCTCGATGATTTTGCCCACGACTTCTACAGCCTGGCGCAGAAGAGTGCCTTCCGCGTGCTGGTCCACCCTGCTGTGCACAAGGCCCAGACTGGTTTCACCCAGCCTGTGAAGGAGGCGTCCTGATATGGCCTTCTCGACCCAGGACAGCGACGAAGTCCTCAGTGAAATCAACGTTACGCCACTGGTCGACGTCATGCTGGTGCTGTTGGTGGTGTTCATCGTCACCGCGCCACTGCTGACCAACGCCATCCCGATCAACCTGCCCAAGACCGAGGCCGTAGCCCCGGTGGAGCAGAAGGATCCGCTGGTGGTGAGCATCGATGGCGGCGGCAAATTGTTCATCAACAAGGATGAAATCCAGCCCGACCTGCTGGAAGCCAACCTCAAGGATGCCAAGGCCAAGGATGCCGAGCTGCGCGTGCAGTTGCAGGCTGACGACGGCGTCAACTATGGCGAGGTGGCGCGGGCCATGGCGGCCATCGAGCGTGCTGGCATTACCAAGCTGGCGGTGATTACCGCGCGCTGATCGGCAAACCTTCTTCAGGCAAGTGCTTCAGGGCCATATCTCTTGGCAGGGGATGGCCCTTCTTTTTTAGCTTAAAGATGAAGATAAGTTATAAATAAATAGCTTCTTATTCCTTTACGAATATAACTCCCTCCCTATACTTGTCTGCAAGCACGCAAACTTCCAGGAGGCGTCCCCCATGCGCAATGAGTCGATTCGGTACCTGATTGTGCCGGGCTGGCAAGGATCGCCAGACAATCATTGGCAGAGTCACTGGCAACGCAGCCTGCCCAACAGCGCCAGGGTCGAGCAGCACGATTGGTTGACGCCGCTGTGCAGCGATTGGGTGCAGTCACTCGAGCAGGCGATTGGCGCCGACAGCTCGCCGGTGATTCTCATCGCCCATAGCCTGGGTTGCATCACGGTTGCCCATTGGGCGGCGCAGGCCAGCCCAGCCTTGTTGCGCCAGGTACGCGGTGCCTTGCTGGTGGCCCCGGCTGATGTCGAGCGGCCCACGTGCGCGCCGGCGCTGCGCAATTTTGCGCCGATCCCGATGCAGGCGCTGCCGTTCCCTAGCCAAGTGGTCAGCTCCGACAACGACCCGGCGGTCAACGTGCCGCGAGCGTTGTACCTGGCCCAGTCGTGGGGTGCCGAGGTTGGCCTGCTGGCCAATGCCGGGCATATCAACGTCAAGTCCGGCCATGAGCGCTGGGAGCAGGGTTTCGCTTACCTCTACCGCCTGCAGGGCCGAATCGAGCAACGCGCACTGCGCCGCGCCTGATCCGGCGGTTATCCACACAATGCCTGAGACGCCCGGCCGGTAGCGGCCCCGGGCGGGAGTTTGTCATGACTTTTCACAGCCCTTTCGGCCAGCCCCTGCTGACCTTCCCGGAACTGGATAAAAGCCCGCTGAGCATCCGCGCCAAGGCGCTGGTGTTCGTCGACCCACGTTCGCAGCAGCTGCGCCAAGACCTTGAGCGCCTGGCGCCACAGCCGTTGCCGGTGTTGATCCGTGGCGAGACCGGTACCGGTAAAGAGCTGCTGGCGCGGCAGATCCACCGGGCCAGCGACCGTGGCGGCCTGTTCGTTTCGGTCAATTGCGCGGCCATCAGCCACACCTACGCCGATGCCGAGTTATTCGGCTACAGCGCTGGCACCCACGGCGGCACCGCCAGCAGCCGCGCGGGGTGGTTTGGCTCGGCCAATGGCGGCACGCTGTATCTGGATGAAATCGCCGACCTGCCGCTGGCCATCCAGGGCAAGTTGCTCGCCGCCCTGGAAAATCGTGAAGTCACCCGCGTCGGTGCGCAGCATCCGCAGCCAGTGGATGTGCGCCTGGTCGCCGCCTCCAGCATCGATCTTGGCCTGGCGGTCCGGGCGGGGCGCTTCAATGAGCGCTTGTATCATTACCTCCATGAAGGCGAACTGGAGTTGCCGGCGTTGCGTGAGCGGGTCGGCGACATCCTGCCGTTGGCCGAGTACTTCGTCGGGATCTATAGCGTGCGCCTGGAGCGGCCGCTGCCGCTGATCAGCGAGCAAGCGCAACAGGCACTGGAAGCTCACAGCTGGCCGGGCAATACCCGTGAGCTGGAAAATGTCATTCACTTCGCGCTGCTGGTCAGCGACGGCGAGGAAATTCTCCCCGAGCATCTCGACCTGCCCGACACCGCGCCGCTGGCCAGCCTCGCTGCCCAGCTGGCACAACTGAGCAGTAGCCGCGAGCCAGAAACCGCCGCCGCCCTGCGCCAGCTGCTGGAAAACGCCCTGGCCAACCTTGAGCAACCTGCGCGCTAGAGCGGCGCGTAGCCGCTCATAAGCAAACGCGGTAATGGCAGTTTGTTTTTGGAATAAGTAGCTAAGCAAAAGATATTGTTCCGGAATAAAAAATCCCGGTATCGTCCGCCTCACGTCCACCGCAGCCTGCGCTGGGCACCCAACATTGCCATCGCCGATGGCCCAGCTTGATTAAGGATCACCATGAAGAAATCCCTGCTGACTGCGGCCCTGGCTGCTGCCCTGTCGCTGACTGGCCTGGCCCACGCGGCTGAAAAACTGGTAGTTGCCGCAACGCCGGTACCCCACGCCGAGATCCTCGAGCTGATCAAGCCGACCCTGGCCAAAGAAGGCGTCGACCTGCAGATCAAGGTCTTCACCGACTACGTTCAGCCGAACGTGCAGGTCGACCAGAAGCGTCTGGACGCCAACTACTTCCAAACCCTGCCTTACCTGCAGAACTTCAACGAAGGCAAGGGCACCCACCTGGAAACCGTGATCGGCGTGCACGTCGAACCCTTCGGCGGCTACTCGAAGAAGGTCAAGAGCCTGAGCGAGCTCAAGGAAGGCGCCACCGTTGCCATCCCTAACGAAGGGAGCAACAGCGGCCGTGCCCTGCTGCTGCTGCAGAAGGCTGGCCTGATCACCTTGAAAGATCCGAAGAACGCCCTGGCGACCCCGAAAGACATCGCCGAGAACCCGAAGAAGCTGAAGTTCCGCGAGCTGGAATCGGCCATGCTGCCGCGTGTGCTGGACCAGGTCGACCTGGACATGATCAACACCAACTACGCCCTGGAAGCTGGCCTGAACCCAGCCAAGGACGCCCTGGTGATCGAGGGTGCCGACTCGCCTTACGTGAACTTCCTAGTGGCGCGTCCTGACAACAAGGACAGCGACGCCATCCAGAAGCTGGCCAAGGCCCTGACCAGCCCAGAGGTGAAGGAATTCATCGCCAAGAAGTACAGCGGTGCGGTGCTGCCGGCGTTCTGATACGCCTGGGTCATCCCGTATGAAAAACGCCGACGCATTTGCGTCGGCGTTTTTGTTTGTGCCGGGGGTGCTGGGTTGTCAGTGCCGGCCCTATCGCGGGGCAAGCCCGCTCCCACGCGATGTTTTGAACGTTGGATTACTGCGTGGGAGCGGGCTTGCCCCGCGATAGGGCCTAACCTGACAAACAGGAATCAGCGCTGTCCAGCAAGGGCCTTGCGCAAAGCCAGCAACCACTGAAGTTGTTCGTTCGAAGTCGGGGTGCAGGGGCTGTTCATCGTTATCGTCCTTGTTGGTGTGATGGGCCGTGCAGGTCACAGTTTGAAACCTGTTTGAGGTACTTTTTCCATGAAAGATCCCAAGCTTAGGTAGGAAATTTCTGGTTAGCCCATCAAGTGATATCAATATGCAATAAGGGTATTTAGAGAAAGTTTTTTATACCTTTAGAGTCTACCCAGCGTGCTTACCCGCACCCCTTGATTTGATTGACAACGACGCCGAGTGACCCTCGCGCCGACTGGGAATGACTCCAATGCCGTACCCCTGCAACCTCGTGTCGAGGCGCCAGCCATGACCTTCGACACCGCGTTCATGCTCAGCACCTTGCCGGCGTTTTTCCAAGCCGTTGGCGTGACCTTGCAAGTCGGCCTGATCGCCATCGCCACCTCGTTGCTGGTGGCCGTGATCAACGCCACCATCCTGGTGTTTCGCACCCCCTACCTGTGGCGCCTGGTGAAGGGTTACGTGGAACTGGCGCGCAACACGCCGCTGTTGATCCAGCTGTTCTTCATCTACTTCGCCTTGCCCACCCTTGGGGTGAAGGTGTCCGGCTTTGCCGCGGCAATCATCACCATGACGTTCATGGGCGGTGCCTACCTGACCGAAGTCCTGCGTGCGGGTGTCGAGGCGGTGCCGCGCGCACAGCTGGAGTCGGGGCGCTCGATTGGTTTGTCCGAGGGCCAGCTGCTGCGCCATGTGATCCTGCCCCAGGCTGGCATCCTCAGCTTGCCGGCGCTGTTCGCCAACTTCATCTTCCTGCTCAAGGAGACCACCGTGGTCTCGGCGGTAGCGGTGCCGGAGATTCTCTACACCACCAAGAACTACATCGCCTTGTACTACAAGACTTATGAAATGCTGGCCGTGCTGACCTTGCTCTGCGTGCTGCTGTTCCTGCCGCTGTCGCTGCTGCTGCGCTATGTCGAACGGAGGCTGCAACATGGCCAGTTCGGCTCCTGAGCTGCTGCTGATCTCGCTGCCGCAACTGGCGGCTGGGGCAGGGCAAACTTTGGCTATTTCGGCCCTGGGAATTGTCTTCGCGACCTTGGGTGGGGTGCTTTATGGCGTGCTCGCCACTGTCGGCAACCGGCTGCTGAACCTGCTGTTGCAGGTGTACCTGGAACTATTCCGGGCGATCCCGGTGCTGGTCTGGTTGTACCTGGTGTTTTTCGGCCTGCCGATCTTCTTTTCCATCAGCATCCCCAGCTTCTGGTGTGCGGTGCTGGTGCTGGGCCTGTGGGGCGCCAGCGAAGTGGGGGAAGTGGTGCGCGGTGCATTGCAGTCGCTGCCGCGTGGCCAGCGTGAGGCGGGGCTGTCGATTGGCCTGGCCGGCTGGCAGTTGTATGGCTACGTGCTGCTGCCGCAGGCGCTCAAGCGCATGACCCCGCCGACCATCAACATCTACACGCGGATCATCAAGACCAGCTCGCTGGCGGTGCTGATCGGCGTGGTCGAGGTGATCAAGGCCGGCCAGCAGATCATCGAACGCACCTACGAATCGGTGCTGATCTATGGCGCGCTGTTCCTGTTCTTTTTCTTTGTCTGCTATCCGCTGTCCGCCGCCTCGCGCGCGCTGGAACGTCGCTGGGCCCACGCATGAACGCACTGATCGAATTCCAAGGCTTCAACAAATACTTTGCCGAGCAGCAGGTACTCAAAGATGTCGACCTGCAGGTTCACGCCGGCGAAGTGGTGGTAATCCTCGGCCCCAGCGGCTGCGGCAAGAGCACCTTGCTGCGTTGCCTCAATGGCCTGGAACAGGCCCACAGCGGCCACTTGCGCCTGGAAGGCCAAGAACTGCTTGCACCGGGCACCAACTGGCGCCAGGTGCGCCAACGGGTCGGCATGGTGTTCCAGAGCTATCACCTGTTCGGCCACATGAGCGTGATCGACAACCTGCTGCTTGGCCCGCTGAAGGTGCAGAAGCGCCAGCGCGGTGAAGCCCAGGCCCAGGCTGAAGCACTGCTGGCGCGGGTTGGCTTGCTGGACAAGCGCGACGCCTTCCCGCGCCAGCTGTCCGGCGGTCAGCAGCAGCGCATCGCGATCGTGCGTTCGTTGTGCATGAATCCGCAGGTGATGCTGTTCGATGAAGTCACCGCCGCGCTCGATCCGGAAATGGTCAAGGAAGTGCTGCAAGTTATCCAAGGGTTGGCCCGCGACGGCATGACCCTGCTCATCGTTACCCATGAAATGGCCTTCGCCCGCGCGGTGGCCGATCGCATCGTGTTCATGGAGGCCGGCAGGATCCTTGAACAAAGCGACCCCGAGAGCTTCTTCACCCAACCGCGAACCGCACGCGCGCAGCAGTTCCTGGAGAAATTCTCCTTCGTCGAAAGCCTGCCGAAGACATTAGAAAAGGAACTGTCATGAAAACTGCCAACCTCACCAAACTGCTGGCGCCGTTGTTCGGCCTGGCCCTGCTGGCCGGCTGCAACAAGGCTGAAGAGCCGGCCAAACCCGGCGCGGCAACCCCGGCGCCGGCCACCAGCTACCTGGAAGTGATCAAGGCCCGCGACAAGCTGATCGTCGGTGTGTTCACCGACAAACCGCCGTTCGGTTTCGTCGATGAAAGCGGCCGTTATGTGGGCTTCGATACCGATATCGGCCGGCGTCTGGCCCTTGATCTGCTGGGCGACGAGAACAAGGTGGAATTCGTCGCGGTCGAGCCGGCCAGTCGTATTCCGTTTTTGCAGAGCGACAAGGTCGACCTGATCCTGGCCAACATGACCGTGACCCCGGAGCGCAAGGAAGCGGTGGATTTCACCAATCCCAACCTGCGCGTCGCGGTGCAGGCCATCGTGGCTGACGGCAGCGCGGTGAAGAAGCTCGATGACCTGGCGGACAAGACCATCATCGTCACCACCGGGACTACCGCTGACATCTGGCTGACCAAGAACCATCCGGACTGGAAACTGCTCAAGTTCGAGAAGAACAGCGAATCGCTGCAGGCCCTGGCCAACGGCCGTGGCGATGCTTACGCCCAGGACAACCTGATTCTGTTCAGCTGGGCCAAGCAGAATCCGGGCTATCGCGTGTTGCCGGAGCTGCTGGGTGAGGAAGCGCCGATTGCGCCGGCGGTGAAGAAGGGCAACACCGAGCTGCGCGATTGGGTCAATGCCGAGCTGGCCAAGTTGGGTGAGGAGAAATTCCTGCTCAAGCTGTATGACCAGTATGTGCGTAAAGAGCTGTCTGATGACACCAAGCCTGAGAGCGTGATTGTCGAAGGCGGCAAGTGGCAGGGGTGATCGGAAAACCGGGCCGCTTCGCGGCCCACTTTCAAAGTGCAGGTCAGCGCGGTTTTCGACACACACCGAGCGTTGCGAGAAAACCTTCAGGTCGCTGAATCAGAAGCTATTGCGGGGCAACCAGTTCAAGAGAAACGCATTGACGGCTTCAGGGTTCTCCAGGTTGGAGATATGCCCCGCCTGGGGTATGAGCGCGGCCAGGCAATTGATCGATCTTGCCATTTCGTTGGCCTCCGTAGGGGGGCGCGGGGTGTCCTGATCGCCACACAGAATGATGGTGCGTTCTGCCGGCAGCTCGCTCAACCGTGGTAACCAAGAGGGGCGACCAAATATCAATCGGCCGATAGGAACGAGGCTACTGTGTAGCGCTTGTGCGCTGCGCCCCTTGAGCTGGGCGCGAAACCGCTCGCGAATTGAGGGCACGGTCTGTCCACCGGCATGAAAGAAGATCGGCACAATCGTGTCCAGCAGTTGATCGCTGAATTCTCCCGCCGCATTGGCCGCTTCCAGCAGCGCAAAGTACTGCTGACGTGTGGTTTCAGGCTCGGCGCCCAGGTAGGTATCCATCAGCACTAAACGATCAACCCGTTCGGGTTGCTCGATTGCCAATGGAGCACCCCACATCCCACCCACCGACAAACCGACCAAATGGCACTTGGAAATGTTCAGCGCGTCGAGAAATGCCAAGTGCTGGCGCACCAGTGCATTCATGTCCACGGTAGTTGATGGTGGTGTGTCGGAGTCGCCGTGCCCCCAGAGCTCAGGAACCAGCACCCGGAAATGCTTTGAAAGCGCTTCGATCTGTGGCTGCCACATGTCTGCAGACCACAAATAACTGTGGCCAAGTAGCACTGGGAAGCCATGGCCCTGATCGATGTAGCTCATCCTTGCGCCATCGATTTCAATGAATTGCTTGTGCATGCACTATTCCGTTGTTCGCTGGGAGGTGGGTTAGCTTGCTAGCGTTTAGAGCAGTCGATACCCGTTACTCACTTAGTAGGCACCAGTCGAAGCGTGCTCTGTGCGGGGACAATTCCCATCTTTGCCCGGAAATATCTCCCCTCAATGTAGGACTCGGCCTGATCAGCATAATGCTTGTCGAACGGCACTCCACTTTGCCCCACTGGGTTGATACTTACTGCCTGCCCCGCATCGGCAAAATCCACCACCCGCCGTGTCGACGGTCCATAAGTCACCGGCCAAGGCGCCGGACCAATCTTCGCCGACAAATTGTTCGGCACCTCATGGCTGCCCGGTGCGGCAAACGGCCCGACGTTGAACAACAGATTCAGCGGTTTTTTCACCCCCAGCGGATGGCCGTGCGTCAGGGTGTGGGCCTTGCCCCACTGCCAGTTGGCCGGGTCCTTGCCGAAGGTCTCACGCAAGTGCGCCAGGCTTTTGCCCCAGGCCTGACGAACGATGGCAACGCGGTCGGTACGCTGGTTGGCGCCGCGCTGATTCCACCAGGGCGAGTCGGCATCGGCGGCCAGGCGCGGCAAGGCGGCGTCGATGGCGCGGGTGCTGATCAGCACCGGGAACCAGCTGTCGCCCAGCTCATCATGCAACGCTGCATACGCGAGTTCGTAAAGGAACTGGTTGAACAGCGTGGCGCTGGTTGAATCCAGCGGGTAGTCGCCGCGCCAAGCGGCCAGCTGTTCAACCAGCTCCTTCTCCTGATCGCCCTGGGCAACGCTGCGCAGGGTCGCCAGCAGTGGCGCTAGAGTGCGCGGGCCATAGTCGTTGGCGGTGTCCAGTTGCAGTGCCTGGCTATTCTCCACGTCCCACTTCACCTCAGGGTTGGCCAGGTGACGGTCGAGTTGGCGGCCGCGGTCGGCCAGGTTGTAGTAGCCGGGCACTGGCACGGCGGCAGGTGGCTGGTAGTTGGCCGAGACGATGTAGCCGCTCGCCGGGTTTTCCTGTTGCGGGTTGACGCTGAAGGGGTAGAAACCAAGCTTCTGTGCCTGACCGCTGCTGCCGTCGAGAATGAACGCCGGGTTGACCCCATCGGGACGGATCGGCAGTTGCGCTGCCGCCCACCAACCGATATCGCCGCGGGCGTTGGCCCATACCAGATTGAGCCCTGGTGACTGGATCTTCACCGCCGCCAAACGCATCTTGCCCAGGGTATCGGCCCGGTTGAGCTGGTAGAAGCCTTCAAGCACCGGGTTTTCCGTTTCCAGGAAGGCCCACCACATGGCGATTGGAGCAGGTCCGGCGTTTTCGCCCAGCACGGTATTGACGATCGGGCCGTGGGGCGAGCGACGCAAGGTGATATCCACCGGTGCCTCACCTTTGACCGCGATCTGCTGCTGGGTCTGCTGCAGCGTTTGCCACTGGCCGTCGATCATGACTTGTTCGGCATTGGCCGGATTGGCCTTCTCGGCGATCAGGTCGACGTCGTCGTTCTGGAACATGGTCAGGCTCCAGCCAAAGTCGCGATTGTGGCCCAGCAGCGCGAAGGGGTTTAGCGCCTGGAAATAGCCATACAAGTTGAAGCCTGGGGCAGAGAGCTCGGCTTCATACCACACCGCTGGCACGGCGAAACCGATGTGGGGGTCGCCCGCTAGCAGCGTCCTGCCGCTGCGCGTGCGGCTGCCTGATATGGCCCAGGCATTACTGCCCTCGAACTGCGGGATGCCTAACTCGCCCAGCGCGTCGTGACTGAGCCGCGCCAACTGCTCCAGGCTGCGCCAATCGGCACTGGCCAGGGGCGTTGCGAGGGCGCCGTCGGGCTGCCAGTCAAGGTCGAAGATCTTCAGGTACTCAGGACCGAGCTGGTCGCGAATGTAGGTCAGTGCAGGCTCGGTGCGAAACGCCGCGGCAAAGCTATAGGCCAGGTAGCCGGCGATGCTCAGGGTGTCTTCGGCGGTGAAGGGGCGTGCAGGGATGCCTAGGATGTCGAACTCCATGGGTTTGGGGTGGCTGGCCTGCCATTGGTTGACCCCATCCAGATAGGCTTGCAGGCCCTTCCAGGCCGGGCCTTGACGGTCCTGGCGCTGGACCATGCGTTCAGCCTGCTCGCGAATACGCAGGCTGCGAAACAGGGTGTCGGTGGGCAGCAATTTGCTGCCCAGCACTTCGGCCAGTTCACCCCGCGCCAGGCGGCGCATGATCTCCATCTGGAACAGCCGGTCCTGGGCATGCACATAGCCCAGTGCGCGGTACAGGTCGGTTTCATTCTGCGCTTGCAGGTGCGGTACGCCGCGGGCGTCATAGCGCACGCTGACCGGCGCTTGCAGGCCGCTGATCACCACTTCGCCGGTGCGCTGCGGTTGCTTGCCCTGTACGTACCAGTAACCGGCGCCAGCGGCCACGGCGATGACGATGGCCAACACGCTCAGGCTGCGTTTCATCAAGACTCCTTGTGCATTCGGGGGCAAACTGTGGTCCGATCATCGACGGATTCGCGATCAGAGAATAGTCCCGAAAGGAGTTTCCATGTCCCTAAGCGAAAAACAGAAAATGCTCAGCGGTCAGCTCTACCACGCCAGCTGCCCCGAGCTACAGGCGGAGCAGATCGCCAACAAACACTGGATGCAGCGCTACAACAACAGCGCCGAGCTGCTCAACGACGGTAGGCATGCATTGCTGGTCGAACACTTTGCCGGTGTTGGCGAAGGGGTGGTTATCCGCCCGCCGTTCTTCTGCGACTACGGCTACAACATCAGCGTGGGTGCGAACACCTTCATGAACTTCAACTGCGTGATCCTCGACGTCCTGCCGGTGCGCATCGGCAACGACTGCCAGATCGCCCCCAGTGTGCAGATCTACACTGCCGATCACCCTATGGACCCTGAAGTGCGCCGCACCGGGCTGGAAAGCGGACGGCCGGTGACCATTGGCAATAATGTCTGGATTGGCGGCGGGGCGATCATCCTGCCGGGCGTGACCATTGGCGACAATGCCGTGGTCGGAGCTGGCAGCGTGGTGACCCGTGATGTACCGGCGGGGGCGACGGTCGTAGGCAATCCGGCGCGGGTGCGCGGCTGAAGCTAAGAGCCCTGCGGTGTCGGCCGCAGGGCTGCGAGGGGCTACAGCTGATTGCGCAGGATCAGATAGATCGGCGCCAGCCCCGAGTCGGCAGGGAAGGTGATGACGTAGTCATCGATCTGCGCTTCGCTCGTTGGCAGCACCCTGCGAATATCCGGCTCGCGAGGCACGCTGATGCTACCTGGGAAGTGGGTTTGCACCTCCTCGTCGATTGGCGGCGGTGCGATGGCGTTGCCGGTCTCGGGATCGATGGTCGGCAGGCTGGACGGTGGTGTGGTCGGGTGCCACCGAACGCTAGCCAAGCCTGGGCCTTCGCTGTTGAAGCGATAGGCGCCCAGGTCAGCATCCCACAGGGCCTGGCGTACACGCACATCGCGCGTGTTGCCGGTAGCTACCAGTGCCACCTCAGTCTGTTCGGCAACTGCTGCAACCTGCATGTGCAACTGCAGAGCCAGGGTTTGGTCGATCAGCTGGTTAGCTTGTTGGGCAAGGTTTGTGCCTGGGGTCATGTATGACAGCGGTACGCTGATGCCCATGCGCCCACCATCGCCCAGTC
Source organism: Pseudomonas sp. BT-42-2 (assembly GCF_025847435.2). Taxonomy (NCBI): domain Bacteria; kingdom Pseudomonadati; phylum Pseudomonadota; class Gammaproteobacteria; order Pseudomonadales; family Pseudomonadaceae; genus Pseudomonas; species Pseudomonas sp. BT-42-2. The sequence continues at coordinate 4,503 of NZ_JAOYTM010000019.1, read as the reverse complement.
GCGCCGAGTAGCGCATCAAGGTTGCCTGCCTGTCATTGGTATCTAGCGCTTGCTCTCGAAGGCGCGGGGCAAGGCTTTGCAGCGACTCAGCGAGGCGCCCCCAAACCGATTCGAAGTGGGCGATGCCGCCACGCGAGGTTGCCAGCACCAATGCATGAGAGGTGCTGGCAGTCCAGGCATTGAAGGTGACGGAGCTGCTTAGCGTGGCGAGTGAGGCCTGCTGGTCGAATGCACTATTGATAGCCCGTGCAGCCATGGTTTGCAGCGCGTCCGCCATTTCGCTCTCGTTTGGCCATGCGCTCAGATGATTGTCGAGGACGTTGGTGATTCGGGCTCTGAGTTCCGTGAGCTCCTGCCTGCGATCGTTCGGCAACGGACGCCGTTGCAGACGCAAGGCTAAATCGATGCTGGCGGGTTCACTCTGCAATAGTTGCGCGCGCAACGCAGTTTGGAACGCTAGTTCACGCAGGCTGGTGCGGGCCTTGATCAGGTCGGAGATTTGCCGCTCGGGCTCGCCAGCGAAGTGAGCGGGGTCGTCGAGGGATCTGAGCAGGTTCGCCAACATTGAACGGGCGTCTATGTATTGCTTCTGAGTGGCAACCAGTTGCTGGAGCTTTTGGTTGCTCTGCTCAAATTGCCGGTTGATTCGAGACTGCTGTCTTTCGTTTTGATTTGCCCGAGACCGATCCTGGTTTGCACTGGCGGGGGACAGGTTGCTGAAGCGTTGGCTAGCCATACAGTTCTCCTCGTTTTGGAGATTCCTAAGCTAGGTCTGCCTTGAGCCGCTAATGCGGTACATATTTATTGCGTCGGCGCTATTTGCCAGGGGCAATAACACCCTATGGCCAAGGTGTTGGAGGCCTGTATTTGGCGGCCTTCCAGCAGCGCCTTGAGGATCGGCTCGATGAAACTGTTACTGGAATTGCACACCGCCCCTTCGCTGTAAGGGCCGAAATAGGCCAGCCGCCCTTGACGGTCCCAGATGGCCACGGCGGGGCTGGCGGGTAGTTGCTCGTTGCCTGGGAGGTTGGCAATCAACTGCAGACGAGCAAGGTCGGCGGGCAGCTGACCCTGGCTGCCCGGCCTTTGCACGAGATGAAAGTTGACCCCCAGCGGTGTGAAATGCTCGATCAGTTCGCTCAGGTGCTGCTGGTTGCCGACGTTGCACGGGCAGGCCGGATCCCAGAAGTGCACCACGCGAATCGGTCCAGGTCCGGCGAGTTCGGCGGGCAGGCGTAGCGGGCTGCCGTCGAACAGGGTGGTTTGATTGTCGAAGGGGCGCAGGTAGCGGGATTGGAAGCTGTCGTAGGCCCACCACACAACGGCGGCGCAGAGTAGTGCCGTGAGCGTGCCCAGCAGCATCTTGATGGATCGTGTCGGCATGGGTTGTCCGTAGACCAGTGGCCGCCGCAGAACCCTGTAGGAGCGGTGGTATCTGTTAAGGGGCGCTCAGCTTGCCATGTCGCGAGCATAAGCTGAATATCACAGGTCAATATCGCTGTGGATTTACCCCATGCCCGCTTCACTGCATCCCGACCTGCTGCGTGCCAGTCTGGCCCCCTTGACCGAGCGCCATCCGTTATCGACGCAGGCCTTGGAGTATCAGCGCTTCTATGGCCTGGACCTGCCGGTGCAGAGCTGGTTGGGGGGCTTCAATGCCGGAGGCTTCGAACTGGTCGGGCAGGTCTGGCTGCCGCTGCAACCGGTGGCGACGCTGTTGCTGCTGCACGGCTACTACGACCATATGGGGCTGTATCGCCACGTGATCGAATGGGCACTGGGCCAGGGCTACGCGGTGATCAGTTGCGACCTGCCAGGGCACGGGCTATCGAGCGGCGAGCGGGCCAGCATCACTGATTTTGCCCTCTACCAGCAGACCTTGGACGCCTTGTTCGAGCAAGCGCGGGGCCTTGATCTGCCCCGGCCTTGGCACTTGTGCGGGCAGAGTACCGGCGGCGCGATTGCGGTCGATCATTTGCTCTACAGCGGCGAGCGCAGCCCGGTGGATGGTCAGGTCATCCTGCTGGCGCCGCTGGTACGTCCACAGTCCTGGCGCTGGTCGAAGCTCAGTTATCGGGTGCTGCGTCACTTCGTCAACGGCATCGAGCGGCGTTTCAGCGAAAACAGCAACGACCCGGCGTTCCTGCCATTTCTGCAAGCCGACCCGCTGCAGCCTCGCCGTCTGCCCACGGCCTGGGTCGGGGCGCTGATGGCTTGGGTCAAACGCATCGAGGCCGCGCCGCGCAGTGCGCGGCGGCCGTTGATCGTGCAAGGGGAGGCCGATGGTACGGTCGACTGGCCCTACAACCTCAAGGTGCTCAAGGCCAAGTTCGCTGAGCCGCAAATCCTGATGCTGCCTGAGGCGCGGCATCATCTGGCCAACGAGCTGCCGGCCATTCGTCAGCGCTACTTCGACTTCATCGATCAGCGCCTTGGCTGATCACTTGAGGTCGTTGGCGCTCTGGCCGACCGCCAGGCCAGCGCGTACTGCGGCCAGCGCGGCCTTGTAGTAGGCCTGGCCCTCTGCCGATTCGGCGAAGGTCGAGAACTGTTCCAGCTCGGCATCGCTCAGGTCGCGGTAAACGTACAGCAGGGTGTTGTTGAGGTCTTCGCCGATCTGGTTCATCAGCCGCTGGCGCTGGCCGTCGAGCAGGCCCTGGGCTTGCCCTGCGCCAAATAGGCCGGGAATCATCGAGCTCAGGCTGTCGGCGGCGACCCCGGCAATCGCCAGGCTGACTTCAGCGCCGGCTTCGCGGGCCGGCAGGGCCTGGGCCAGGTGGCCGATGATCAACTGACGAGTGTCACTGGCCTGGATCTTCGGCAGGCCCTTGGCGTTTTTCGCCAACTGGTCCTTGCGTGTGGCCAGCAGCTCGGCGGCCACCACCTTGCGCCCCAGCGGCGACTGGAAGAAGGCCAGGGCGGGCGCCGGATTGCTCAGGTTGCTGCGCAGCTGGGCCTGGGCCCGTTGGTCCATGGCCTGGGCCTGGAAGCGTTGGTTGCTGTTGCTCACCAACGCCTGGTAAACCGCAGGCGGCAGGCTATTGCGGTAGCGCTGTTGGGCGGCGCTCACGGCATCGGTGAAATGGGCGCGCTGGTCGGGCCAGCCGGCGGCCTTGTACAGCTGATCGAGGGTGTCTGCCCAGACAGGCATGGTGCAGATCATCAGCAAGAGCAGGGAAAACAAACGGCGCATTCAGGACTCCTGTCGGCAGTGCGCTATTGTCCGTGGCGTGGCGTGAGTTTGTCGAGACGCAATGACGAACGTCAGCCAAGTGGCGCTGGAGGGGGGCTGGGCGAATGGATATGATGCGCCATGCACAATACTCTCGAATCTCCCATGCTGTCGGCTGTTGTCGATGACCTGGCCACCCGTGGCTGGTCTGAGCAGGCCAACTTCCTGCCTGCCGACCTGGTTCGCGCACTGGCGACCGAATGCCGACGCCGCGCTGCCGAAGGCGAACTCAACCCCGCCGGGGTTGGGCGCGGCGCTGCCCAAGAGGTTCGCGAGGCGATCCGTGGCGATCACATCTTATGGCTCGACCCGGGCGAGTCTGACGTCTGCGATCAGTATCTCGATGCCATGGATGAGCTGCGCCTGGCGATCAACCAGGGGTTGTTCATCGGTCTTGAGGACTATGAGTGCCACTTCGCCCTGTATCCACCAGGGGCCTTCTACCGCCGGCACCTGGACCGCTTCCGTGATGACGATCGACGGGCGGTCTCGGCGGTGTTTTACCTCAATGAAAACTGGCAGCCCGGCGATGGTGGGGAGCTGCGCATGTTCCTTGCCGATGAGGTCGTGCGCGATGTGCAGCCTACGGCGGGCACCCTGGTGGTGTTCCTTTCCGGGGATATCCCCCACGAAGTATTGGCAGCCAGGCGAGATCGACTGTCCTTGACCGGCTGGTTCCGGCGACGTGGCAATGAGCCGTTCTGAGTGCGCCAAGGTGCTGGTCAGCGCTTGCCTGCTCGGCCAGCCGGTTCGCTATGACGGACGCGCCAGCGGCCATCCGGATTTGCTGCAACGCTGGCAGGCCGAGGGCCGGGTAGTGCCGTTGTGTCCAGAGGTGGCCGGTGGTTTGCCGACCCCGCGTCCGCCGGCGGAGATTCCGGGCGGGCAGGGCGCGCAGGTACTTGCCGGTCAGGCGCGAGTGATCGCGGTGTCGGGTGAGGATGTCAGCGAGGCGTTTCTGGCGGGTGCTCAGCTGGCCCTGGCGTTGGTTCGACGGCATGGCATCCGGGTGGCGGTGCTCAAGTCTGGCAGCCCTTCGTGCGGTAACCGATTGACCTACGATGGCAGCTTCAGTGGGGTGAAGGTGCCGGGCGAAGGGGTGACCACCGCGCTGCTGCGGCGCGAGGGAGTGTTGGTGTTCAATGAGATGGAACTGGATCAGGCAGAGCAGGCTGTTCAGACATTAACGCGCTGAAGGTGCCGGCCTCATCGCGGGGCAAGCCCGCTCCCACGAATGAGGGCCCACTGCTGACAGCGTGGGAGCGGGCTTG
>NZ_JAOYTM010000018.1:0-168006 GCF_025847435.2 Pseudomonas sp. BT-42-2 | reverse complement strand
GGGCTTGCCCCGCGATAGCGGCTGCGCGATCAATAACGCTATCGCGGGGCAAGCCCGCTCCCACGCTAGCCGACATCTACGCTCGAACTGCTGCAGTCGACTGCACACTGATGTTGTTCGATAAACGCACAAACTCGTCTCCACTGAATTGCGCAGCGCCGGCCCGCTGATTAATGTCTTTCGCAACGGTCGGCTTTGCCGACCGAACAAGAACAACATGCGAGAGGCACACCCCATGACCACTGTCTTTTCTGTGTTGCGGCCGCACCCGCACGCAGTACCGTTGTATCCAGGCTGACGCACGGCCATTACTCCCGACCCTCGATACCTGCGCAGCCACTTGCGTCAGGACCCTGCCTGCGCCGCTTTTCTGGATAACAACAATGAACAAACCGCAAACCACTGTCGGCAACTGTCTCGACGTCCAATCGTTCATCAATGACCAGCCGCTGTCGCGCTATCAATGGCGGGTGGTGATCCTGTGTTTCCTGATCGTATTCCTCGATGGCCTCGACACCGCGGCCATGGGCTTCATCGCGCCGGCGCTATCCCAGGAATGGGGCATCGACCGCGCCAGCCTCGGCCCGGTGATGAGTGCCGCGCTGATCGGCATGGTGTTTGGTGCGCTGGGCTCCGGCCCATTGGCCGACCGCTTCGGCCGCAAAGGTGTGCTGGTTGGCGCGGTGCTGGTGTTCGGCGGTTTTAGCCTGGCCTCGGCCTATGCCACCAATGTCGACCAACTGCTGGTGCTGCGTTTTCTGACCGGGCTGGGCCTGGGTGCCGGCATGCCCAATGCCACCACCTTGCTCTCCGAGTACACCCCGGAACGACTCAAGTCGTTGTTGGTAACCAGCATGTTCTGCGGCTTCAACCTCGGCATGGCCGGTGGCGGGTTCATCTCGGCCAAGCTGATCCCGGCCTATGGCTGGCACAGCCTGCTGGTGATTGGCGGTGTGCTGCCGCTGCTGCTGGCGGTGGTGCTGCTGGTGTGGCTGCCGGAATCGGCGCGGTTTTTGGTAGTGCGCAATCGCGGCACCGACAAGGTGCGCAAAACCTTGGCGCCGATCGCCCCGGCCGTGGTCGCCCAGGCTGCCAGTTTCAGTGTGCCTGAGCAGAAGGTGGTGGCAGCGCGCAACGTGTTTGCGGTGATCTTCTCTGGCACTTACGGCCTGGGCACGATGTTGCTGTGGCTGACCTATTTCATGGGCCTGGTGATCGTCTATCTGCTGACCAGCTGGCTGCCGACGCTGATGCGCGACAGTGGCGCGAGCATGGAGGAGGCCGCCTTCATCGGCGCACTGTTCCAGTTCGGCGGCGTGCTCAGCGCGGTCGCGGTGGGCTGGGCGATGGACCGCTTCAACCCGCACAAGGTCATCGGTCTGTTCTACCTGCTGGCCGGGGTATTCGCCTACGCCGTGGGGCAGAGCCTGGGCAACATGACCCTGCTTGCCACCCTGGTGCTGGTGGCCGGCATGTGCGTGAACGGTGCGCAGTCGGCCATGCCATCGCTGGCGGCGCGGTTCTACCCGACCCAGGGACGGGCCACCGGCGTGTCGTGGATGCTCGGCATTGGTCGCTTTGGCGCCATTCTCGGTGCTTGGAGTGGCGCGACCTTGCTCGGGCTGGGTTGGAATTTCGAACAAGTGTTGACTGCGTTGTTGGTGCCGGCGGCATTGGCGACCGTGGGCGTGATCGTAAAGGGCTTGGTCAGTCACGCCGACGCGACCTGACTCTGCAATCCACAGGGGTTGAGGGGACTGGCGGAATGGATAGCACGACAACAAATGGTTCGATAATCGCACAAGTAATCGATTATCGGATTGTGCGCCACCCTCCTGTCTCCTTAATCTGAGCTCAACGCAGCACCCTGACCAGGAGTCTCCAATGGCAGCAATCCTCTCGCTTCACGAGGCCGTGAAGCAATTCATCCAGGACGGCGACACCGTCGCCCTCGAAGGCTTCACCCACCTGATCCCGACCGCCGCTGGCCACGAGATCATCCGCCAGGGCAAGCGCGACCTGACCCTGGTGCGCATGACCCCGGACCTGATCTACGACCAATTGATCGGCGCCGGCTGCGCCAGCAAACTGATCTTCTCCTGGGGTGGTAATCCAGGCGTCGGGTCGCTGCACCGCCTGCGCGATGCGGTCGAGAAACACTGGCCGCATGCGATCGAGATCGAAGAGCACAGCCACGCGGACTTGGCCAACGCCTATGTCGCGGGTGCCTCGGGCCTGCCGTTCGCAGTGCTGCGCGCCTACGCCGGTTCCGACCTGCCTAAGGTCAACCCGCTGATCAAGAGCGTCACCTGCCCGTTCACCGGCGAAGTGCTTGCTGCCGTGCCGTCGGTGCGCCCGGATGTGACCGTGATCCACGCGCAGAAGGCCGACCGCAAAGGCAATGTGCTGCTGTGGGGTATTCTCGGCGTGCAGAAAGAAGCGGCCCTGGCGGCCAAACGGTGCATCGTTACCGTCGAGGAAATCGTCGACGACCTGCAAGCGCCAATGAACGCCTGCGTGCTGCCGACCTGGGCGCTGTCGGCGGTGTGCCTGGTGCCGGGTGGCGCCCACCCGTCCTACGCCCATGGCTACTACGAGCGCGACAACCGCTTCTACCAGGCCTGGGACCCAATTGCCCGTGACCGTGAGTCGTTCACCGCCTGGATCGATAGCTACATCCGCGGTACCGCCGACTTCAATGAATTCAAGGCCAAGCTGGCCAGCACTGCGGAGGCCGCGCAATGAGCTACTCCACTTCCGAAATGATGACTGTCGCCGCTGCCCGTCGCCTGCGCAATGGTGCGGTCTGCTTCGTCGGTATCGGCCTGCCGTCCAAGGCTGCCAACCTGGCCCGCCTGACCTCGTCGCCCGATGTCGTGCTGATCTATGAATCTGGCCCGATTGGCGCCAAGCCGAGCGTGCTGCCACTGTCGATCGGTGACGGCGAGCTGGCGGAAACCGCCGACACCGTGGTGCCGACCGGCGAAATTTTCCGCTACTGGCTGCAGGGCGGACGCATCGACGTGGGCTTCCTCGGCGCTGCCCAGGTCGACCGTTTCGGCAACATCAACACCACCGTGGTCGGTGACTACCACGCCCCGCGCACCCGTTTGCCAGGTGCTGGTGGTGCGCCGGAAATCGCCGGCTCCGCCAAGCAAGTGCTGATCATCCTCAAGCAATCGCCACGCGCGTTTGTCGACAAGCTGGACTTCATCACCTCGGTCGGCCACGGCGAGGGCGGCGACTCGCGTAAACGCCTGGGCCTGCCCGGTGAGGGCCCGGTCGGCATCATCACCGACCTGTGCATCATGGAGCCGGAAGCCGGTACCCACGAATTCGTGGTCACCTCGATTCACCCAGGTGTGACCCGCGAGCAAATCATTGCCGCCACCGGCTGGGCGATCCGCTTTGCCGATGACGTGCAGACCACCGCCGCGCCAAACGAGGTCGAGCTGACCGCGCTGCGTGATCTTGAACAGCGCACCGCTGCCGCCCACGGCCAGAAGCCAGGAGAAGCCTGATGCGTGACGTGTTCATCTGTGATGCCATCCGCACCCCGATCGGCCGTTTTGGTGGCGCCTTGGCCGGCGTGCGCGCCGATGACCTGGCAGCAGTGCCGCTCAAGGCGCTGATCGAGCGTAACCCGTCGGTGCAGTGGGATCAGGTCGACGAAGTGTTCTTCGGCTGCGCCAACCAGGCCGGCGAAGACAACCGCAACGTGGCGCGCATGGCCCTGCTGCTGGCCGGTCTGCCCGAGAGCATTCCTGGGGTGACCCTCAACCGCCTGTGCGCTTCAGGCATGGACGCGATCGGCACGGCGTTTCGCGCCATTGCCAGTGGCGAGATGGAGCTGGCGATTGCCGGTGGCGTCGAGTCGATGTCGCGCGCGCCGTTCGTCATGGGCAAGGCCGAGAGTGGTTACTCGCGCAACATGAAGCTTGAGGACACCACCATCGGTTGGCGTTTCATCAACCCGCTGATGAAGAGCCAGTACGGCGTCGACTCGATGCCCGAGACGGCCGACAACGTCGCTGACGACTATCAGGTTTCCCGCGCGGATCAAGACGCCTTCGCCCTGCGCAGCCAGCAAAAGGCAGCAGCGGCGCAGGCTGCAGGTTTCTTCGCGCAAGAGATCGTGCCAGTGCGCATTGCCCACAAGAAGGGCGAGACCGTGGTCGAGCACGACGAGCACCTGCGCCCGGATACCACCCTTGAAGCGCTGAGCAAACTCAAGCCAGTCAACGGCCCGGACAAGACCGTCACCGCGGGCAACGCCTCGGGCGTCAACGACGGCGCCGCCGCGTTGATCCTGGCGTCGGCAGAAGCAGTGAAGAAACACGGCCTGACCCCGCGGGCACGGGTTCTGGGCATGGCCAGTGGCGGTGTCGCGCCGCGAGTGATGGGCATCGGCCCGGTGCCGGCAGTGCGCAAACTGACCGAGCGCCTGGGCGTTGCCGTGGCCGACTTCGACGTGATCGAGCTCAACGAAGCGTTCGCCAGCCAAGGCTTGGCAGTGCTGCGCGAGTTGGGTGTGGCCGATGACGCACCGCAGGTAAACCCCAATGGCGGCGCGATTGCCCTGGGCCATCCGTTGGGCATGAGCGGCGCACGGCTGGTGCTGACTGCGCTGCATCAGTTGGAGAAAAGCGGCGGGCGTAAGGGCCTGGCGACCATGTGCGTAGGTGTTGGCCAAGGGCTGGCGCTGGCCATAGAGCGGGTTTGAGCAGCTCTGGCCTCATCGCGGGGCAAGCCCGCTCCCACGGGAACCACGACTATCCCGTGGGAGCGGGCTTGCCCCGCGATAGCGTCGGTGAATTCACTATCGCTATCGCGGGGCAAGCCCGCTCCCACGTATGTGTACGATTCGCTTCACTTCTTGGCTTTGACCGCCGTCGGCGCCTTCCCCGCCCGCATCTGCTCCAGTAGCGGCGTACACTGATTAGGCACATCGCCACTCGGCGCAATCAGCGCCAGCAACCCCGCCGCAGGCCCTACAGCAAGCCCCAACGCCACCATCCCTGCCCCACGCAATGCCAGCGGCACTGCCTGCACGCCAGCATTGGGTTTGGCAAACGGCCCGCGCACGTACAAGGGCGAGCGCAGCGAGAACAAGCGCACCCCCTTCGACTCGGGGGTAATCTTCAGATCCAACTGCTCGCTGGCAAAATTGGCCGTGCCGTTGACGTAGATGATCGCGTTCTCGGTATCGAAGACGAACAGCCGGGTGGTCGCCAGGCCATCCTTGATACCGACATCCGCCGCAGCGCAGTTGATCTTCACATCCTTGTCGCCAAACAACTTGTCGACCACATAGTTACCCACGTTCAGCCCGGCGATCTCCATCAGGCTGCGGCTGATCGCGCCATCGTTGATCAGCAGGCGCAGATCGCCGTTGGAAGTACCCAGCAGGGCCGCCACCGAATTGCCCCGACCACTCAAGTCGGCATCGCCATTGAGCTCACCAAAGCTGGTCTGCATCGGCGCAAAGCTGGGGAACAATTGCTTGAGCTTGAAGCCCCGGGCAGTGAGCTTGGCTCGGCCCTGCAAGGGCACACTGCGCCCATCGAGGCGGATGTTCGACGCCAGGTTGCCACCTGCCACGCCAAAGCGCAGCGGCTCAAGGCGCAGCACGCCATCCTCCAACAGGACATGGGCCGAAAGGTCGTTGAACGGCAATTGCTCGCTGTGCACGATACGCTTGCCGCTGAAGCTGACGTCAGCGTCCATGGCGCGCCAGCGCTCAGTGCGAAACTCTTCGACCGGCAGCACCTTGCCGGTGGGCTGCTTGCTGGCACCGCCACGAGCCTTCTGCTCGGCGTTGGAGTCAGCGCCGATCAGCGGCGCCAAGTCCTTGAACAACAGCTGGTTGGAGACCAACTTGCCAGTCAACTTCGGCCGCGGTTGGCTGGCGACGAAGGCCAGGTCACCATGGATGTCACTGTCGCCGATCTTGCCGTTGAAGCCTTCGTAGCTGAACCGCGCGCCTTCAGGCGCATGCAGGTTGGCGAGCAAGTGGCCGTCGGTGGAATAGGCCGGGGTATCCGGCAAGGTCACGCCGGTCAGCGGGTAGAGATTGCCCAGGCTGCTCCCCGCCAGGCGCAGGCGCAGGTCGAGCGCGCCCAGGTTACGTGGGTCGGTGAGCGTGCCGGCGAGCACCACATGGGTGTCGGCAATGCGCACATCCGCTTGCAGCGGGAACGGCTGGCGGGCGTCCTGCAGGGCCAACAGGCCACCGATCTTGCCGGTACCGGACACCGGCTGGCCTTTGTAGCGGCCTTGCGCCTTGAGGCCGAAGGCATAGTCCTGGGCGCCACCGGCTTTCTCGGCGCTGGCCTTGCCGACGATCTCGCTGAACGGGATTGGCTTGCCCAGTGGATCGATCTGCACCTTCATGCTGGTTTTCAGGGTCTGGTCATCGAAGCTGACGTTGCCCTGGTCGAAACCGATGGCGCCGATGTCCAGCACCCATTTCGACGGCTCGGCGTTTTCCTCTTTCGGGCCGAAATCGAAGGTCCAGTTGGCACGGCCATCAGCCAGCCGATTGAGGTTGGCAGTAGGCTTGGTCAGGTCGATGCGCGGAATGACGATCTGCTGGAACATCAGCGGTAACGGCGAGAGGCGGAATTCAACCTTCTCCAGGCCGACCATGGTGGGCTCCTTGAGCCAGTCAGGGTTGCCCAGGGTCAGGTCTTCGGCGATGAAGTGCGGCCAGGGCACCCAGGCTCGCCAACCGCCCTCTTCAGGCTCCGTGCGCCACTGCACAGCGAGGTTGCCGTTGATCGCGAAGGGCCGGTGCAAGGCCTCGGAGACCTTCTCGTTGAGCAGCGGCTTGGCGCGATTCCAATCGAACGTGGCGATGACCACCACCAGTATCGCCAGCACGCTGATCAGGCTGGTGAAGATCCAGGTGAAGATTCTGGCAGGGCGCGTCATTGCGTAATTCTCCTGACTGCATGGCACAAGGCGGGCACGACGATGGCACTTAGTATGTCGGACTGATGAAAAGCTGCGGGGTTTAATCGAACAACCCATGATAACCAAGAATTTCCTGACACCCCTCTCAGCTTTTGGTCTGTTCCCAGCTCGGCTGTTACCTATCGAGCCAACCATTAAATCGCCATCTATCCCTCAGAAACACGCGGCCTAGACAGGTCGAAACTGAGTATCAATACCGTCGATTGTTACCATTAGCCTTATGAACTTTTCTCTGGAGTTACCGGGAGTAGCATTGGCTTCGTACCCACTTTCCAGCCCCCCAGAGGAGCACCGAAATCATGAAACGCCATCTGCTGCTGAGCCTGACCCTGTCCATCGCCGCCGCCAACGCCTTCGCCCTGCCCGCTCAGGATCAACACCTGACCGCCGAATCGCGTTCGAGCTCGGCTACAGTTGCCCAACCGCTGAACACCTTGGCCGAAGGTGGCGCTGAACGCTTGCAGGAACGTGCAGCGCGCGTTGCCGAAGGTGGTTCGGATCGCCTGATCGAACGCACTGGCCGGGTTGCCGAAGGTGGCTCGGATCGCCTGATCGAACGCACTGGTCGGGTTGCCGAAGGTGGCTCGGATCGCCTGATCGAACGCACTGGCCGGGTTGCCGAAGGTGGCTCGGATCGCCTGATCGAACGCACTGGCCGGGTTGCCGAAGGTGGCTCGGATCGTCTGGTTGAAATCAGCCGTATGAGCTGATCGCCATGGCCGAAAAGAACAACCCTCGACACTGCGCCTGCTATCCTCCAAGCCCGGTCCATTGACCGGGCTTTGTTTTTTTATCCAGAATGCCCAGCCGTACAGTCACAGAATCCTGCCCATGCTGCCGCGCGCCGAACAGAAGCTCCAGACCCGCCAGGCCCTGCTCGATGCCGCCTGCCAGTTGATGGAAAGTGGCCGCGGGTTCGGCAGCATCAGCCTGCGCGAAGTGGCCAAGACCGCTGGCATCGTGCCAACTGGCTTCTATCGACACTTCCCGGACATGGACGCCCTCGGCCTGGCGCTGGTCGAAGAGGTCGACGCCACCTTCCGCCACGCCATCCGCCTGGTGCGACAAAACGAATTCGAGCTAGGCGGCATTACCGATGCCTCGGTGCGGATCTTCCTCGACATGGTTGCTGCCCACCGCGCCCAGTTCCTGTTCCTCGCCCGCGAGCAATACGGCGGTTCGCAGCCGGTGCGCCAGGCCATCGCCAGGTTGCGCCAGGACATCAGCTCGGACCTGGCCACCGACCTCGGCCTGATGCCACGCTGGAAGCACCTGGACGCAGCCGCGCTAAGCGTGATGGCCGATCTGGTGGTCAAGACCGTGTTCGCCACCCTGCCCGAACTGATCGACAGCCCCGACCCGCTGGACCCGCAGCCACTGACCGCGCAGGAAAAGATCACTCAACAGCTGCGCTTCATCTTTGTCGGTGCGCGCCATTGGCAGGGACTTAGCCCTTCGCCTTGAAGCAGACATTTTCGCCCCTTGCATGCGCCTGAGAATCAAGAGTCATTCACCAGTTCTGCTACCATGGCGCACTGCCCGATTGCGACGAGCGCTTCCATGTCCGACCCCCGCCCCACCCTGCCCGAGCTGACCACCCGCCTGGCCCGCTTCCGCCAGCATTTTGCCGAGCGGATCGTGCCGCTGTGGCTGGGTCCGGGGTGGAATGCCGAGCTGGCGCTGCCCTTTGAGGCGCTCGACGCACAGCACCAGCCGCTGCCGGTACAGCGCTACCGCGCCATGGCCGTCGCTCGTCAGCTGTACCTGTTCAGTAGCCGCATCGAGCAACCGGGCGCAGCCGAGCGGGCCGCAGCGCTGTTTCGTTCCCTGCAACGGCACTTTCACGACGCCGAACACGGCGGGTGGTTCTACAGCGTCGACGCCGCCGGCCAGCCACTGGACCGCCGCAAAGACCTGTACACCCACGCCTTCATCGTCTTCGCCTGTGCCCATTACTTGGGCAAGGTGCGCGAGAGTCTGGTCGAGTCCACGCTCAACGCCGCGCTGGAAATCGTCGCCGAGCGCTTCGCTCGCGACGACGGCTTGTATGAAGCGAGCCTTGCCGAGGACTGGTCGGACCTGGGCAGCGGCCCATTGCAGAATCCACAGATGCACTTGGCCGAAGCCTTCCTGCAGACCTTGCAAGTACGTGACGACGCAGCGGTTCAGCAGGCCTTGCTGCAGCTGTGTGAGGCGCTGCAAATGCACTTCATCGAGCCCGAACAGGGCCTGATGCTGGAAAAACCGCGCGGCGCTGTGGATAACTGGTTCGAGCCGGGCCATCAATTCGAATGGTTCTTCCTGCTCGATACCTCGCCACTGCTGCGTGACAGCCCGCTGCACGTGTCCATCAGCCGGGCATTCGGCTACGCCGAGCAGTATGGGGTGAAGGATTCAGCGGTTCTGGCGATGCTGGATGTCGAGGGCAAAGTCATCGACCCGACCCAACGCATTTGGGCCAAGGCGGAATATCTGCGGGCATTGGCCTTGCGTGCAGGCAGTGATGGCAAGTTGCTGGAGCAGTTGGTCGCGCTGGAAGAGCAATTCCTGCACGCCGGTGGCTGGAACGAATGCCTAGATGCCAGCGGCACCGTCAGCCGGCATGACATGCCGTCGACGACGCCTTATCACTTGGCGACTTGCCTGGAAGGCTTGCAGCGGTTGAGCTGAAGCTATCGCGGGGCAAGTCCGCTCCAGGGTGTCGCTATCCCTGTCGGAGCGGGCTTGCCCAGCGCTGGTCTTAAAATCAGCCCTTGGCCGAACGATCGATCGAGAACCCGGCCCAATCCTGGCTCACTGGCATCAGCTCCAGGCTGTTGATGTTGATGTGCGCCGGCTGATTGAGAATCCAGAAGATGGTCTCGGCGATGTCCTGCGGCTGGATCGCTTCGGCGCCAGCGTAGGTGGCGTCGTACTTGGCCTGGTCGCCACCAAAGCGCACCAGCGAGAACTCACTTTCGCACAGCCCCGGCTCGATGTTGCTGACGCGCACGCCCGTGCCGCGCAGGTCGCAGCGCAGGCTCAGCGAGAACTGGCCGACGAAAGCCTTGGTGCCGCCATACACGTGGCTGCCCGGATACGGATAGTTGCCAGCCACCGAGCCGACGTTGAGGATCGACGCACCGCGACCATGGGCGATCAGCCGTGGCAGCAGCAAGCGGGTGGTGTACATCAGGCCTTTGATGTTGGTGTCGACCATGGTTTCCCAATCGTCCAGGTCGCACTTCTGCGCCGGGTCCGCGCCCAGCGCCAAGCCTGCGTTGTTGACCAGCCCGCGCAGCTTGTCGAAGGCCGGCGGCAGGTTGGCGATGGCTTGCTCCATGGCCGTGCGATCACGCACGTCGACAACGATGCCATGCACTTCGGTCTTGGCCGAAAGTTCGGCACACAGCGCATCCAGGCGCTCTTTACGTCGGCCAGTCAGGACCAGTTTCCAGCCGGCATCGGCAAACAGACGGGCAGTCGCCTCGCCAAAACCAGAAGTGGCACCTGTGATGAATAGGGTGGACGTCATGCGGTTCTCCTTCGCAATATGGGGGTCGTCGACAGGCCTTGAAGCATGCCCGCCACTGGCGGCGCCAGCAAGCCGTTTTGTACCCTGCTCAAAAAACGTACAAACCTGGCAAAGCCTTGTAGCAGAGGGGAGCGCGCGGGCTATGCGCATGTTATCCACAGGGCTTTCCCCACAGAATGGGGGCAACTTGTCAGGGGAGTGAATGGATGTTCAGGCAAGCAGCCTGGGGATATCTCATCGCTGATGGCGCAAGGCTTTCAGCGGTGCCGCTTGCAGCAGTCTGTCCAAGGCTTTTGCACAGAGTTATCCACAGATAGTTGGCGTTTGGTGGGGGCACGCGAAGGGATAAGTTATCCCAAGAAAATCAAGCACAAACAGCGCTTGATCAAAAAACGAACAGCTCTTTGCAGGCCTTGATAATCGTGGCTCACAGCGGAGTGCCACCATGTTTTCCACAGGCGGTTCCACATTATCCGGGGACAATTTTGTGCCTGTGGAAACAATGACTTGGAGCGGGGTTCTGAGGTGGCTCTGGCGAGATATGCGACAAGTTGTCCACATGGCCGTTGGAACAGGGCCGCAGCGCGGCCCCCAGCCTCAATGCCCGCCCAGATAAGCGTTACGCACCTCTTCGTTGACCAACAACTCCTGCCCCGTGCCGGTCATGCGAATCTGCCCGTTGACCATCACATAGGCGCGGTCAGACAGCTTCAGCGCATGGTTGGCGTTCTGCTCGACCAGAAAGATGGTCATCCCGGTCTTGGCCAGCTCGCGCAAGGTGGCAAAGATCTGCTTGACCACGATCGGCGCCAGCCCCAACGACGGCTCATCGAGCAACAGCAACTTGGGCCGGCTCATCAACGCCCGGGCAATCGCCAACATCTGCTGTTCACCACCGGACATGGTCATGGCGCGTTGGGTCCGGCGCTCTTTCAAGCGTGGAAACAGCTCGTACATGCGCTGCATGTCCTCGGCGGCATGCTTATCCCCAATGGGAATGGTGCCCATCATCAGGTTTTCCTCGACGGTCATGTCGGGGAACACCCGCCGCCCCTCCGGCGACTGGGCAATGCCGTTGGAGGCAATGTAGTGCGACGACTTGCGGGTGATATCGGTGCCACGGTAGACAATCTGCCCAGACGCCGCGCGCGGCTGGCCGAAGATCGACATCAGCAAGGTCGACTTGCCCGCGCCGTTGGCGCCGATCAGGCTGACCGTCTCGCCCTCGTTGATGTGCATCGAGACTTTCTTCAGCGCCTGGATTGGCCCGTAGAACACGTCCAGGTCTTTCAGTTCGAGAATGGGTGCACTCATACCAGTTCCTCTTCGTCTGCACCCAGGTAGGCGGCGATCACAGTCGGGTTGTGGCGGATTTCCTGCGGAGCGCCTTCGGCGATGACGTTGCCGTGGTCGAGTACCACGATGTGGTCGGAGATACTCATGACCATGCCCATGTCATGCTCGATCAGCACCACGGTAATGTCGTGCTCATCACGCAGCACGCGGATCATGCGGCTGAGCGCCTCGGTCTCCTGCGGGTTGAGGCCGGCGGCGGGTTCGTCCAGGCAGATGATCTTCGGCCGCGTGCACATGGCCCGGGCGATCTCCAGGCGGCGTTGTTGACCGTAGGACAGTTCGCCCGCCAGGCGGTTGGCGCAGTCGACCAGATCGACCACTTCCAGCCAGTAGAAGGCGTGATCCAGAGCATCGTTTTCGGCCTTGCGATAACTCTTGGTGTTGAGCACCCCGGCCAGCAGATTGCGGTTGACCCACATGTGCTGGGCCACCAGCAGGTTCTCCACCACCGACATTTCCTTGAACAGGCGAATGTTCTGGAAGGTCCGCGCCAAGCCTGCGCGATTGACCAGATGGGTGCCGCCGAACATCTTGTAGTACAGGCGGTTGGCAAAGCGCGCAGGCGAGACGAAGTCGGTTGGTTGGAAGCGCTCGCCGAGCAGCTGGATCACGTCGGTGCGGTTACCCCGCACATTCAGCTCGATGCGCCCGCCACTGGCCTTGTAGAAGCCGGTCAGGCAGTTGAACACGGTGGTCTTGCCAGCGCCGTTGGGGCCGATCAAGGCGAAGATCTGGTTGCGCTTGACCTGCAGGCTGACATCGCTGAGCGCCTTGATGCCGCCGAACTGCATCATCAGGTGTTCGACCGAAAGAATGATTTCGTCGCTCATGGCGCCACTCCTTTACGCGGGACTACCCCGGTGCGGCTGATGCGAATCAGCCCACGCGGTCGCCAGATCATCATCAGCACCATCAGCACGCCGAACAGCAGTACCCGGTATTCGGAGAAACTGCGCAGCAGCTCCGGTGCCACGGTCAGCACGAATGCGGCGATCACCACGCCAACGGTCGAACCCATGCCACCGAGCACCACGATCGCCAGGATCAGCGCCGACTCGAAGAAGGTGAACGAGGACGGGTTGACGAAGCCTTGGTAGGTGGCGAAGAACACCCCGGCAAGGCCGGCTGTGGACGCACCGATGGTGAACGCCGAAAGCTTGACCAGCACGTGGTTCAGGCCCATTGAGCGGCAGGCGATCTCGTCTTCGCGCAGCGCTTCCCAGGCGCGCCCGACCGGCATGCGGGTCAGTCGGTGCTTGATGTACAGCACCGCCAGCACCACCAGGAACAGCACGATGTAGATGAACAGGAATTTGATATTGGGGTTGTAGTCGATCCCGAAGAACTCGTGAAACGGCACCCCGCCGTCCTTGGCCCGGCGACCGAACTCAAGGCCCAGGAACGTTGGCGACGGCGCCGGCATGCCGTTCGGCCCACCGGTGAATGACAGCCAGTTGTTCAGCACCAGCCGGATGATCTCGCCAAAGCCCAGGGTCACGATAGCCAGGTAGTCACCGTGCATGCGTAGCACCGGGAAGCCCAATATGCAGCCGGCGAGCGCCGCCGCGATGGCCGCCAGCGGCAGCACGCTCCAGAAGCCCAAGCCCAGGTACTGGTAGCCCAGCGCCAGGCCATAAGCGCCGATGGCATAGAACGCCACATAGCCCAGGTCGAGCAGGCCGGCCAGACCGACCACGATGTTCAAGCCCAAACCCAGCAACACGTAGATCAGGCCGAGGATGACCACCGTCAGCAGATATTTGTTGGCGAAGATCGGGAACACGATCGCGATCACGATCAGCGCCGGGATGACGTAGCGCAGCCGCGACTTGTAGTCGGGCGCCAGCACATGCACACCCGAGCCGCCACTTTCAAAGCCTTGCAGCATGCGCTGGCCAGTGCCGCTCTGGAAGAACACGCTGAGCAGGAAGCGCCCCACCATCACCCCGCCGACCAGCCAGGCCACGCGGCTTGGCTCAGCATTGAAGGTGTAGCCATCGAGCACCACGCCGACCACCGGGCCGAACACGATCAGTGCCAGCAAGCCCGCGACGATGGTCTCCAGCAGGCTGCGTTTGATATCGAAACCGGAAGAAGCAGTATTGGCAGTGGACATGTTCACACCTTAGCCACGAGCGGGCGACCCAGCAGGCCTTGGGGACGGAAGATGAGGATCAGCACCAGCAGCGAGAAGCTGAACACGTCCTTGTAGTCGGAGTTGATCAGGCCGGAGAACAGCGACTCGGAGATCCCCAGGATGATCCCGCCGAGCATCGCGCCGGGCAGCGAGCCGATCCCGCCGAGTACGGCGGCGGTGAAGGCCTTGATGCCGATGATGAAGCCGGCATAGAAGTCGAAGGTGCCGTAGTTCATGGTGATCAGCACGCCGGCCAGGGCGGCCATCACCGCACCGATGACGAACACATAGGAGATCACCCGGTCGGTGTTGATGCCCAGGATCGAGGCCATCTTGCGGTCTTGCTGAGTGGCGCGGCACATACGCCCAAGCTTGGTGTACTTGATCACATAGGTCAGCAGGGCCATGCCGGCGAAGGCTGCGATCAGGATGAAGATCTTGGTGTAGGTCAGTTGCACGAAGCCCGTGCCGACTTCGACGCGCCAGGCGCCTTCAAGCAGGGTTGGCACGCCTTGCTGGCGAGCACCCTGGCTGATCTGCGCGTAGTTCTGCAGGATCAGCGAGATCCCGATGGCGCTGATCAGCGGCGCCAGGCGGGTGGAGTTACGCAGGGGTTTGTAGGCGATGCGCTCGATGGTGAAGCCGTAGACGCCGGTGACCACCACGGTGAACAACAGCGTGCCGAGCATCAGCAGCGGGAAGGACTCGATACCGAAATAAGCCAGCAATGCCAGGCTGATCGCCGCGAGGTACGCGGAGATCATGTACACCTCGCCGTGCGCGAAGTTGATCATGCCGATAATGCCATAGACCATTGTGTAGCCGATGGCGATCAAGCCATAGACCGACCCGAGGGTCAGACCATTGACCAGTTGCTGCAGGAAAATACCATCCATAACGCAATCTCGCTGAGTGAGATTGCACGAGCGCCGACCACGGCGGGCCTGGCATACAGCGGCCCTCGCAGCGCAGAACTGGTGCACATCTACGGATAAAGACAGGTACCGCGGGGCGTCGGCCCGGACGGCTGTCCGGGCCTTGGGCCTTTATTATTTTTGTTTATCCAGCTGGTGGTACTTGCCGTTGGCATCCCACTGGTAGACCACGTAGTCGGAGACGGTCAGGTCACCCTTGCTGTCCCACTTCTTCTCGCCCATGACGGTTTGCACCGGGTTGGCCTTGAGCCACTTGGCAGCGTCTTCACCCTTGTTCGACTTGGCGCCGTTGAACGCGGCGGCGAGCGCCTGGACCGAGGCGTAGGCGTACAGGGTGTAGCCTTCAGGCTCGGTGCCGGCTTTGCGGAACTCTTCCACCACCGCCTTGCTGTCTGGCAGCAGACGCGGGTCGGCGCCGAAGGTCATGTACACGCCATTGGTGTATTGAGCGCCACCTGCGGTGGACACCAGTTCGTCGGTAACGATGCCGTCATCGGACATGAACGCCACATCCTTCAGGCCTGCTTCACGCAGTTGGCGCACCAGTGGACCGGCTTCCGGGTGCAGGCCACCGAAGTAGACGACATCGGCGCCCGCGCCGCGGATCTTGGTGACCACTGCGCTGAAATCTTTCTCGCCACGGGTCAGGCCTTCGTACAGCACCGGCTTGACGCCACGCTTCTCCAGCTGCGCCTTGGTGGCGTCGGCCAGGCCTTGGCCGTAGGTATCCTTGTCGTGCAGGACTACGACTTTCTTGCCCTTGAGCACGTCGACGATGTAGTCGCCGGCAACGATGCCCTGCTGGTCGTCACGGCCACACATGCGGAACATCGCCGACAGGCCGCGCTCGGTGACCTGCGGGTTGGTCGAACCTGGGGTGATGGCGATGACACCGGCTTCGTCATACACCTCCGATGCCGGAATGGTATTGGACGAGCAGAAGTGTCCGACCACACCGACCACCTTGTCCTGGTCGACCAGGCGGTTGGCCACGGCCACGGCCTGTTTCGGCTCGCAGGCGTCGTCGCCTTTTACCAGTTGGATTTTCTCGCCATTGACGCCACCTGCCGCGTTGATCTTGTCAGCCGCTGCTTGCGCACCTTTCATGTATTGCTCGCCAAACGCTGCGTTGGCACCAGTCATTGGGCCTGCGACGCCGATCTTGATGTCGGCCTGAACATACGAAGAAACACCCAGTGCCGTAGCTACGGCCAGAGCCAGGAAACCTTTCTTGTAAAACGTCTGCGACATGAGGTGGTGCTCCTAGAGTTTTTTTTGGTTGGCACTACAACTTTCAGCGCCTTGCTCCGAGCAAGGGCCGTGCCATTGGTTTTGGATTTCGAGCAAACACACCGGGCAGGCTGGTTAGAGGCGACTGGCGGGCTTTCTTTATTGAGCGTGCAACCGTCTGGCATAGGTCAGGCGCCACCACGCGATCACCAAAGGAGCAACCATCGAGTGCCATCATTGCAACCTCGACAAGTGTTAACGTGCAACCAGCCTGTAACAGCTGACGTCACCGAAGTGCACACAGCTGGTGCGTGACTGCTACGGGGGGCACTGTTTGAAGGCTAGCTGGTGCTGGCAGAATCATCCGGCTTTTGGCATTTACAGCCCTATCGCGGGGCCAGCCCGCTCCCATGGGCAATGCTTTATGGCCTATTGCCCAGTGCGGGCTTGCTCCGCGATAGGGCTCCAGCTACTCCTTTTGCGCGCAAAGGCTGGCACAATGGCCGCCATTCCCGCGCGCTTGCGCCGTTTTCAGCGAGCGCCGCCGACCTGGAGCCTTCCATGAGCGAGAGCGCATTCGCCGAGCGCATCGTGCACAACCTGCTCGACACCGACTTCTACAAGCTGACGATGATGCAGGCGGTGCTGCACAACTACCCGGATGCCGATGTCGAATGGGAGTTTCGCTGCCGCAACGGCGAAGACCTGCGCCCTTATCTGGACGAGATCCGCAATCAGATCGAGCTACTCAGCGAGATGACCCTGGATGCAGGCCAGGCCGAGTTTCTTGAGCGCATCAGCTTCCTCAAGCCGGATTTCCTGCGCTTTCTGCGGCTATTCCGCTTCAACCTGCGCTACCTGTGGCTGGGCATCGAGAACGACCAGCTGAGCCTGCGCCTGCGCGGCCCGTGGCTGCATGTGATGCTGTTCGAAGTGCCGCTACTGGCGATCATCAGCGAGGTGCGCAACCGCCACCTGCACCCACGCATGCGCCTGAGCGACGCCCGCGACCAGCTCTATCGCAAGTTCGACTGGCTGCAAGCGCACGCCAGCGCCGATGAACTGGCCGAGCTGCAGGTAGCCGATTTCGGCACCCGCCGACGCTTCTCCAGCCGCGTCCAGGAAGAGATGGTACGTGTGCTGCGCGATGATTTCCCGGCACGCTTCGTCGGCACCAG
The DNA here is from genome assembly GCF_025847435.2 of Pseudomonas sp. BT-42-2. Lineage (NCBI taxonomy): Bacteria > Pseudomonadati > Pseudomonadota > Gammaproteobacteria > Pseudomonadales > Pseudomonadaceae > Pseudomonas > Pseudomonas sp. BT-42-2. The sequence continues at coordinate 150,681 of NZ_JAOYTM010000018.1, read as the reverse complement.
CAATGTCAATCTGGCATGGAAACTGGATATCAAGCCGTTGGGCACCATGGCCCACGAGTGGATCATGGCCCACCAGCAGCTCGGCCCACGGCTGATCGACAGCCAGATCGCCGCGCTGGATTGCTGGGTTCGCGAGTACCGCGGATTGCTCGGCATCGCCCTGACCGATTGCATCACCATGGATGCCTTCCTGCGCGATTTCGACCTGTACTTTGCCAAGCTGTTCGATGGCCTGCGCCACGACTCGGGTGAACCGGTGGCCTGGGCGGAAAAAGCCATCGCCCATTACCAGCAACTGGGTATCGACCCGATGACCAAGACCCTGGTGTTCTCCGATGGCCTCAACCTGACCCGCTCGCTGGAGATCTTCCGCGCCTTGCGCGGGCGCATCAACGTCAGCTTTGGTATCGGTACCAACTTGACCTGCGACCTGCCTGGGGTGGCGCCGATGAACATCGTGCTTAAAATGACCGACTGCAATGGCTCGCCGGTGGCGAAGATCTCCGACGAAGCCGCCAAGACCCAATGCCGTGACGAGAACTTCGTCGCCTACATGCGCCACGTTTTCAAAGTCCCCCACAAGGAGTAATCCATGCAAGCCGTCCAGCGAGAGATTGCCCAGCAGCTCAAGGTGCAGCCGCCGTTCGCCGACGCCGCCGCGCTCGAAGCCGAAGTTGCCCGGCGCGTGGCCTTCATCAAGGATTGCCTGGCCAATGCCCGGCTCAAGACCCTGGTCCTGGGCATCAGTGGTGGCGTCGACTCGCTGACCGCCGCCCTGCTTGCCCAGCGCACCGTCACCGAACTGCGCGCCGAAACTGGCGATCAAGGCTATCGCTTCATCGCCGTACGCCTGCCGTATCAGGTGCAGCATGACGAGCACGATGCCCAAGCGTGCCTGGACGTGATCAAGGCCGATGAGGTGCATACCGTCGACATCGCCCCTGCGGTGCGGGCCTTGGCGCTGGAAGTCAAAGCGCTGGAAGGCGGCTCGCCGACCCTGGTCGACTTCGTCGTCGGCAACACCAAGGCGCGGATGCGCATGGTCGCCCAGTACACCATCGCCGGCGCACGCGCGGGCCTGGTGATCGGCACTGATCACGCAGCCGAAGCAGTGATGGGCTTCTTCACCAAGTTCGGTGATGGTGCCTGCGACCTGGCCCCTTTGAGTGGCCTGGTAAAAAACCAGGTACGCGCCATCGCCCGTAGCTTCGGGGCGCCGGAATCGTTGGTAGAGAAAGTGCCGACGGCGGATCTGGAAGACCTCGAACCGGGCAAGCCGGATGAGGCGTCACATGGCGTGACCTACCAGCAGATCGATGCGTTCCTGCATGGCGAGCCGGTCAGCCAGGAGGCATTCGACATCATCGTCAACACCTACCGTAAGACCCAGCACAAGCGCGAGTTGCCGTTCGCGCCGTAACACGCGAACTGCAATACCTGACGTGAGAGCGGGCTTGTCCCGCGATAGCGAGGGTGGAACCCACACTATCGCGGGGCAAGCCCGCTCCCCCATTAGGTCACGCAGCAAGCATCAGGCTTACTTGACGATGACTTTGCCTTTCATCATCGAGATATGGCCTGGGAAGGTGCAGAAGAAGCTGTAGTCGCCGCCAGCTTCCAGCTTGGAAGTGTCGAACTTGACTTCGGTTTCCTTCTCCGGCGCACCAATCATCGCGGTGTGGGCGATGATATTGGCGTTGTCTTCCTTCAGGTAACCCTTGTCGATGCCCTGGGTCATGCCTTCAGTGGCGATGGCCTGCATGTCGGCGGTCTTGCTGATCACCAGGTTGTGGCCCATGACGTTCTTCGGCAGCTTGCCCGAGTGGGTCAGCTTGACGGTGAACTCTTTGCAGCTCTTGTCGACGGTGAATTCCTTGCTGGTGTAGGACATCTGGTCAGTCGACTCGACCGTCACAGAGCACTCGGCCGCGAACACAGAAGCGCTGGCGAGGGTCAGCAGGGATACCGCTACAGCTTTCGCAAACATCGTGAATCTCCTTGGCAGGGGTTTATCAATTGCGAGACTGCCTGAACCCGGTACGAACGTCCCTGATGTGCATCAAGGAGGTGTCCACTGGCCAGCCAGTTGATTTGTTCTATGGATTGTATACAACCAATCTAAGTGCACATCATGCCCTCTAAGTAGACGATGGGACAACCTCTCATTTAGGAGCAAATGACATGTCCCTTGGTAGTTTCATGAACAGCCTGCTGGCAGCCTACGCCCAAGGCGCCGCTGGCGCCGCCTGCGAATTCTCCCGTCCGGAGTGAATCGCGCCTTGGAAGCGAGCGGCTTGCGCCTTACCCTGTGCACGCATTTGAAGGGAGAGAAGCAATGCCTGTACGTTCCGTATGTGTCTTCTGTGGTGCCAGCATCGGCAGCAACCCGGCCTACCGCGAAGCGGCGGTTGCCCTTGGCAAGGCCATCGCTGGCCGCGGCCTGACCCTGGTGTATGGCGGCGGCGCGGTGGGCCTGATGGGCACCGTGGCCGATGCGGCCATGGCTGCGGGTGGTGAAGTGGTCGGGATCATCCCGCAAAGCCTGGTGGACGCTGAAATCGGCCACAAGGGCCTGACCCGCCTGGAGGTCGTCGACGGCATGCACGCGCGTAAAGCGCGCATGGCCGAGTTGAGCGATGCCTTCATCGCCCTGCCGGGTGGCCTGGGTACGCTTGAGGAGTTGTTCGAGGTATGGACCTGGGGGCAGTTGGGCTATCACGCCAAGCCGCTGGGCCTGCTGGACGTCAACGGTTTCTATGAAAAACTCGGCGGGTTCCTCGACCATATCGTCGAGGAAGGCTTCGTGCGGCCGCAGCATCGGGCGATGTTGCTGCTGGGCAAGCAGCCGGATGAGCTGCTCGATGGGATGGATGAGTTCGAGGCGCCGGTGTTGCCCAAGTGGGTCGACAAGAAGCCTGATTGATCCTATGACGCTTGACGAAAGATGTGGGCTTGCCCCGCGATAGCGTTGGTGGATTGACCATCGCTATCGCGGGGCAAGCCCGCTCCCACGAGTTTAGATGTTACCCGTTCAGCGTGGCAGGACGGGCTGACGCGGCTTCTTCTTGCCGCCGCCTTTGGCCGCTTCCTTACGCTCTTTAGCCGCCTGCTGGTTTCGGGCAAACGCCTCGGCCTTGGCCTTCTCGCGTTTATCCCACGGCTTGCTGCCATCGCTGGCACGCGGCGGCAGGCCGGTGTGCTGGGTGAGGATCTTCTGATCCTTGCCCACCTTGTGGCTGCCGGTCGGCGTCGAGTTCTTGCGCCGAGCGCTCTGGTAGCTGTCGGTCTGCGGCTGATGCAGCGGGATCAACTGGTGCTTGCCCGGGCCAATCAGGTCGGCACGGCCCATGCGCTCCAGCGCTTCGCGCAGCATTGGCCAGCCTTTGGGGTCGTGATAGCGCAAGAACGCTTTATGCAAGCGGCGCTGCTCATCGCTCTTGACGATCTCGACCCCTTCACTCTTGTAGGTGACCTTGCGCAGAGGGTTCTTGCCCGAGTGGTACATGGCCGTGGCCGAGGCCATCGGCGATGGGTAGAACGCCTGCACCTGGTCAGCGCGGAAGCCATTGCCCTTGAGCCACAGGGCAAGGTTCATCATGTCTTCGTCGGTAGTGCCGGGATGCGCAGCGATGAAGTACGGAATCAGGTACTGCTCTTTACCTGCCTCCTTGGAGTACTTCTCGAACATGCGCTTGAAGCGGTCATAGCTGCCGATGCCCGGCTTCATCATCTTGTCCAGCGGGCCACGCTCGGTGTGCTCCGGGGCAATCTTCAGGTAGCCGCCGACGTGGTGGGTGACCAGCTCCTTGACGTATTCCGGCGACTCTACCGCCAGGTCATAGCGCAGACCCGAGGCGATCAGGATCTTTTTCACCCCCGGCAAGGCACGGGCCTTGCGGTACAGCTCGATCAACGAGCTGTGGTCGGTGTTGAGGTTCTCGCAGATGCCTGGGAAGACGCAGGACGGCTTGCGGCAGTGCTTCTCGATGTCGGGGCTTTTGCAGGCGATGCGGTACATGTTGGCGGTCGGCCCGCCCAGGTCGGAAACCACCCCGGTGAAGCCCGGCACCTTGTCGCGCATCTCCTCGATCTCGTGCAGGATCGACTCGTGCGAGCGGTTCTGGATGATCCGCCCTTCGTGCTCGGTGATCGAGCAGAAGGTGCAGCCACCAAAGCAGCCACGCATGATGTTGACCGAGAAGCGGATCATCTCGTAGGCCGGGATACGCTCCTTGCCATAGGCAGGGTGCGGAACACGTGCGTAGGGCATGCCGAACACGTAGTCCATTTCCTCAGTGCTCATGGGAATGGGCGGCGGGTTGAACCACACATCCACTTCACCATGCTTCTGCACCAGGGCGCGAGCGTTGCCTGGGTTGGTCTCCAGGTGCAGCACACGGTTGGCGTGGGCATACAGCACCGAGTCGTTACGCACCTTCTCGAACGACGGCAGGCGGATCACCGTCTTGTCGCGGGTCATGCCCGGGCTGTCGAGAATCTGCACCACCTTGGCTTCGTTGGGGTCTTCGACCTCGCCCTTGGCCTGTTCGATCGCGCAGGCTTGGGTGTCCTGGGTGTTGACGTAGGGGTTGATGATCTTGTCGATCTTGCCCGGACGGTCGATCCGGGTGGAGTCGATTTCGAACCAGCCCTTGGGCGTGTCACGGCGCACGAACGCGGTGCCACGCACGTCGGTGATGTTCTCGATGGTCTCGCCATTGGACAGGCGTTGGGCCACCTCGACCACCGCGCGCTCGGCGTTACCGAACAGCAGGATATCGGCGCAGGCATCGATCAGGATCGAGTGGCGCACCTTGTCCTGCCAGTAGTCGTAGTGAGCGATACGGCGCAGCGAGGCCTCGATGCCACCCAGCACGATCGGCACGTGCTTGTAGGCTTCCTTGCAACGCTGGCTATAGACCAGGCTGGCACGGTCTGGGCGCTTGCCGGCCATGCCGCCGGGGGTATAGGCGTCGTCGGAGCGGATCTTCTTGTCGGCGGTGTAGCGGTTGATCATCGAGTCCATGTTGCCCGCGGCAACGCCGAAGAATAGGTTCGGCTCGCCGAGCTTCATGAAGTCGTCTTTGGACTGCCAGTTCGGCTGGGCGATGATGCCCACGCGGAAACCCTGGGCTTCGAGCAAACGGCCGATGATCGCCATGCCAAACGACGGATGGTCGACGTAGGCATCACCGGTCACGATGATGATGTCGCAGGAATCCCAGCCGAGCTGATCCATCTCCTCCCTGCTCATCGGCAGGAAAGGCGCTGGCCCGAAGCATTCGGCCCAGTACTTGGGATAGTCGTAGAGTGGTTTGGCTGCTTGCATGTCAGTGACCGGTTCTTGGTGTGCAGGGAAATCGCGGGCGCGGAATATAGCACAAATTTTGATCAAGTCCGACGATAATGGTCGGATTCATGGTGAGCATTGCACGACCCGGCCATCCCTCGGGACCGGCTTCCCTGCGAACGCGCCTGACGCTCAGCATCGCTCTGACGGGTGATCCCGGCCTGGAGGATGGCGGGAGACGATTACTCGTCGTCGTCGAAGTTGTACATGCCCGGCGCGAGGTTCTCGAAACGGGTGTACTTGCCGATGAACGCCAGACGAATGAAGCCGATAGGACCGTTCCGCTGTTTACCGATGATGATCTCGGCAACACCCTTATGCTCGGTCTCGGGGTGATACACCTCATCCCGATACACGAACATGATCACGTCGGCGTCCTGCTCGATTGCACCGGACTCACGCAAGTCAGAGTTGACCGGACGCTTGTTTGGCCGCTGCTCAAGAGAGCGGTTGAGCTGGGACAGAGCGATCACCGGGCAATTGAACTCTTTGGCCAGGGCCTTGAGCGATCGGGAAATCTCGGAGATTTCGTTGGTCCGGTTATCACCGGCCGAGCCTGGAATCTGCATCAGTTGCAGGTAGTCGACCATGATCATGGCGATCTCGCCATGCTCACGCGCCAGACGCCGGGTCCGCGCACGCATCTCCGAAGGGCTGATGCCGGCGGTGTCGTCGATGAACAGCTTACGATCGTTGAGCAAGTTGACCGCCGACGTCAGGCGCGGCCAGTCGTCATCGTCCAGTTGACCGGAACGGACCTTGGTCTGGTCGATCCGGCCAAGCGAGGAGAGCATACGCATGATCAGCGATTCGCCTGGCATCTCGAGGGAGAACACCAGCACTGCCTTGTCGCTGCGCAGTACTGCGTTCTCGACCAGGTTCATGGCGAAGGTGGTCTTACCCATCGACGGACGACCGGCAACGATGATCAAGTCAGCCGCTTGCAGGCCGCTGGTCTTCTCGTCCAGGTCGGTATAGCCGGTGGAGATACCGGTGATGTCGCTGTCGGAGTTGAACAACGTGTCGATGCGGTCGATGGCCTTGGTCAACAGCTCGTTGACGCCCACGGGGCCGCCGGTCTTGGGCCGCGCCTCGGCGATCTGGAAGATCTGCCGTTCGGCATCGTCGAGGATTTCCTCGGCGTTGCGCCCCTGCGGATTGAAGGCGTTGTCGGCGATATCGGAGCTGATGCTGATCAGCTGGCGCAGCGTGGCGCGCTCACGGATGATCGCCGCATACGCCTTGATGTTGGCGACCGACGGGGTGTTCTTGGCCAGCTCCGCCAGGTAGGCCAAGCCGCCGACCTGGCTGGACACGCCTTCCTTGTCCAGCTGCTCGTGCAGGGTGACCACGTCGAACGGCTGGTTGAGGTCGACCAGCTTGTGGATGGCGCGGAAGATCAGGCGGTGGTCATGCCGATAGAAGTCACCGTCCGAAACTTGGTCCAGTACCTTTTCCCAGGCGTTGTTGTCCAGCATCAGACCACCGATCACAGCCTGTTCGGCTTCGATGGAATGCGGCGGCACCTTCAGGGCTGCGGTCTGTAGGTCGAGTTGTTCGGGGTTGGTGATCTCGTTCATGGCCACGAAAGAATTCTGGGTGAGGAGAAAAACAAAGGGCACGGTCTGCGAGGCAGAGCCGTGCCCGATGTTAACCGGCTAGCTCACGAGGAGCCAGCCAGTTGCTACAGCTTAGGCTGCAACGACGACCACGCGTACGGTGGCTTCAACGTCGCTGTGCAGGTGCACGGCTACGTCGTATTCGCCAACGTGACGGATGGTGCCGTTCGGCAGACGAACTTCAGCTTTAGCCACTTCAACGCCGGAGGCGGTCAGGGCGTCAGCGATGTCGTGGGTGCCGATCGAACCGAACAGCTTGCCTTCATCGCCAGCGGTGGCGGTGATGGTGACTTCCAGCTCTGCCAGTTGGGCAGCGCGGCTTTCAGCCGAAGCTTTCTTGTCAGCAGCAGCCTTTTCCAGCTCGGCGCGACGTTCTTCGAACGCAGCCAGGTTGGCGGCGTTGGCAACGGTGGCCTTGCCGAATGGCAGCAGGAAGTTACGGCCGTAACCGGCTTTAACTTTAACTTTGTCGCCCAGGTTGCCCAGGTTGGCGACTTTTTCCAGCAGGATCAGTTCCATTTGGTAAAACCTCTTAACTTTTAACCTTCACCGTTCGCGGAATCATCACCCTGAGGTGACTTGCGACCGCGAAAATCAATCAGGCTATCGACAATGGCCAAAACCACGAGCAACGGATAAGTCAGTTGCATGAACAGGACCAGCGTCACGTACAACCCGACCAGCCAAAACTTGGCCAGACGTTTCTGCGCCACCAACCCATGCAGCAGGGCAAGCCCGGCAAACATGAGCGGCACGCTGCACAGCGGCGTGAGCAATGCCAAGGCAGAACCGAGGTTCGGCCCGAACAGCATGCACCCCAACAGCACCAGCGCCGGCACCAGGGGAGTTCGCACCGCTTGAAACTCGCGGCCAAAACCTCCCGGGTTGTACAACGCGGCCTGCCAGTAGCGACCCAACATCAGGGCCAACACACTGACAACCTGCAGCCCAGCCGCCATCAGGCCGTTGAGCACCGGTACGATGAGCTTCCCAAGTTGCGCCTGCTCCTCCACCGATAACTGCTGGTAGAGACCGTCGAGCATCTGCGGCAGGGCTTTTTCAAGCGCTCGCGCCAGAGCTTCAATCGGTTCACGGAACGCTGAACCCAGAATGACACCGTACAACAGGCCCAAGGCGATGCTGGATAACAGCACCCGCTTCCAGGAATGCCCAGCGCGCAACAGCGCAGCCAGCCCCAGCGTCCCCAGCAGCACCATCAAGGTGCGCGGCTCGCCGAAGACCCACCAGGCCAACGCCGGCAAAATGCCCCAGACGATGACCGAGGAAGCGTCCTTGAAACCGCGCCGCAGGAACACCAGGCTCCCAGCGGCGGCACACAACCAGAACAACAGCGGCAATGCCGCACTACCGGCCACCACTACAGTGGCCTGCACGCGACCGCGCATGATGAAATCAGCTAACGCTCGCATGCTTATCCCTTGCTACTTGTCGAAAACCCGGTCTCAGCGGCCGTGGCTGTCGGTGTAGGGCAGCAGGGCCAGGAAGCGGGCGCGCTTGATAGCGGTAGCCAGCTGACGCTGATAACGAGCTTTGGTACCGGTGATACGGCTTGGAACGATCTTGCCGGTTTCGGATACGTAAGCTTTCAGGGTGTTGAGATCTTTGAAGTCGATCTCTTTCACGTCTTCAGCAGTGAAGCGGCAGAATTTACGACGACGGAAGAAACGTGCCATGTAATAGGCTCCTCAAAAGGTCCGTGGATTACTCGTCAGCGTTATCGCTGTTGTCGCTGTCATTGCTGTCGTCGCCTTCGGCGCCATCAGCAGATTCAGGACGTTCACGACGCTCACGGCGCTCGCTGCGGTTCTCTTCGGCCTTGAGCATCTCGGACGGGCCGGTAACGGCTTCGTCGCGACGGATGACCAGGTTACGGATCACGGCATCGTTGTAGCGGAAGTTGTCTTCCAGCTCGGCCAGGGCCTTGCCGGTGCACTCAACGTTCAGCATCACGTAGTGAGCCTTGTGAACATTGTTGATTGCGTAGGCCAGTTGACGACGGCCCCAGTCTTCCAGGCGGTGGATCTTGCCACCATCTTCTTCGATCAGCTTGGTGTAACGCTCAACCATGCCGCCGACTTGCTCGCTCTGATCCGGGTGGACCAGGAAGATGATTTCGTAATGACGCATGAATGCTCCTTACGGGTTAGTAGTCTGCCAGCGAATCTGGTCAGACAAGGAGTGAATGACACTGTATGTCTTGCCTTGGACAGTAGGCACATGCGCGCCTGCCTGCTGGGCAAGGGGCGCAATTGTAGAGAAGGCCGGACGCACAAGCAAGGTAATTGGCGATTATTTGAACAACCGCAAACATATCCAAGTGCCATCAACCACTGGGCCGCGTAAGCGGCCCCTTCTCGATCAGCGCTTGATCTGGCGCTGGCGAACGGCCTCGAACAGGCAAACGCCTGTCGCGACAGAAACGTTCAGGCTGCTGACACTGCCGCTCATCGGCAGCTTCACCAGAAAATCGCAATGATCGCGGGTCAGCCGGCGCATGCCTTTGCCTTCAGCGCCCATGATCATGACCAGCGGACCGGTCAGGTCCTGCTGATAGATCTCCTGCTCAGCCTCCCCCGCAGTGCCAACCACCCACAGGCCACGCTTCTGCAGTTTTTCCAGGGTGCGCGCCAGGTTGGTCACCGCCACCAGCGGAATCACCTCGGCGGCGCCGCAGGCCACTTTACGCACGACCGGGGTCAAGGTTGCCGACTTGTCCTTGGGCACCACGACCGCTGTAGCACCGGCGGCATCGGCGGTACGCAGGCAGGCGCCGAGATTGTGCGGATCGGTGACGCCGTCGAGCACCAGAATCAGCGGCGGCGTCTCGGTACGCTCAAGCAACTCCTCGAGCATCAGCTCGCCCCACACCTGGCTCGGGCTCACCTCGGCAACCACACCTTGGTGCACGCCTTCGACCCAGGTGTCCATCTCGCGGCGCTCGGCTTGGCCAACCGGCACGCGGTTTTCTCCAGCCAGCGCGAGCAGCGCTTGAACGCGCGGCTCGCTACGGCCTTCGGACAGCCAGATCTGCTTGACCCGCTTGGGGTGGTGCTGCAACAGCGCCTGCACGGCATGCACGCCGTAGATTTTTTCCAGCTGACTCATGACTTGCTCTTGCTCTTACGTGGCGCGCCCGATTTTGGCGGCCCCTTGCGGTGCTTGGTGGGCTTGCCGGAGGCCGACTTGCCGCCCTTGTCCGACTTGTTCGAGGACGGGGCGTTGCGCGCCTCGCCCATCAGCGCCTTCTTCATCTCGCGGCTCTTGCGCACCTCGGCGTTGCGCTGCACCGCGTCCTTGGGGAAGTAGGCATCAGCGGCTTCGCTCTTGCGACGACGTGGCGCCGGATCGATTTTCGCTTCGACCTTGGCTTCACGCTGCTCGCTGGGCTTGGCCTTGCTGGCAGGCGCTGCACCATCAGCAGCCGCACGCTTGCGGCCAACGGCTGCACTGGCGCTTGCCTGAGAGACTTCGAAATCGATCTTGCGCTCGTCGAGGTCAACGCGCATGACCTTGACTTCGATGGTGTCGCCCAGGCGGAAGCTGCGACCGCTGCGCTCACCCGACAGGCGGTGATGCACCGCATCGAAGTGGTAGTAGTCGCCTGGCAGGGCACTGACGTGCACCAAGCCTTCGACGTAGATATCAGTCAGCTCGACGAACAGGCCAAAGCCGGTAACGGCAGTGATCACGCCTGGGAAGATCTCGCCCACGCGGTCTTTCATGTACTCGCACTTGAGCCAGTTGACCACGTCGCGAGTGGCCTCGTCGGCACGGCGCTCGGTCATCGAGCACTGCTCGCCCATCTGCTCCAGGGTCGGCTCGTCGTACGGGTAGATGCGCGCCTTGGGGATGCTCATCGCGCCGGCCCGCTTGACGTGCGGGGTATCGACCTTGGAACGGATCACGCTGCGAATGGCGCGGTGCACCAGCAGGTCGGGGTAACGACGGATCGGCGAGGTGAAGTGGGTATACGCCTCGTAGTTCAGGCCGAAGTGGCCGTTGTTCTCGGTGCTGTACACCGCCTGGCTCAGCGAACGCAGCATGACGGTCTGGATCAGGTGGAAATCCGGTCGACCGGCGATGCTCGCCAGCAGCGCCTGATAGTCCTTCGGCGAAGGCTCTTTGCCCTTGTGCAGGGACAGGCCAAGCTCACCGAGGAAGGCGCGCAGTTTTTCCAGACGCTCCGGTGGCGGACCATCGTGCACGCGGTACAGCGAAGGCACGCCATGCTTTTGCAGGAATTCGGCGGTGGCAACATTGGCCGCCAGCATGCATTCCTCGATCAGCTTGTGGGCTTCGTTACGCACGGTCGGACGAATTTCGTCGATCTTGCGGTTATCACCGAAGATGATCCGGGTTTCCTGGGTCTCGAAATCGATCGCGCCACGAGTATGGCGCGCCGCCAGCAATGCCTTGTACAGGGCATACAGGTGCTTGAGATCCGGGACAACCTCTTTGTATTCCTCGCGCAGGGCCTTGCCTTCGCGGGTACGGGCATGCTCGAGCATGCTGCTGACCTTGTTGTAGGTCAGGCGCGCGTGCGAGTGGATCACCGCTTCGTAGAACTGGTAGTCGACCATCTGGCCAGACTTGTTGATGGTCATTTCACAGACCATCGCCAGGCGATCGACGTGCGGGTTCAGCGAGCACAGGCCGTTGGACAGCTCCTCAGGCAGCATCGGCACTACCCGCTCAGGGAAGTACACCGAGTTACCGCGCTGCTGCGCCTCGATGTCCAGGGCCGAGCCCAGGCGTACGTAGCTGGAAACGTCGGCGATCGCCACATACAGGCGCCAGCCGCCGGAGAACAGGCGCAGTTTGCCCTGTGGCTCGCAGTAGACAGCGTCGTCGAAGTCGCGGGCATCTTCACCGTCGATGGTGACGAATGGCAGGTGGCGCAGGTCGATGCGCTTTTCTTTGTCCTTCTCTTCGACTTCGGAGCGGAACTTGCGCGCTTCCTTGATCACCTCTTGCGGCCAGACATGCGGGATGTCGTAGCTGCGCAGGGCAACGTCGATTTCCATGCCTGGAGCCATGTAGTTGCCGATCACCTCGACCACATCACCTTGCGCCTGGAAGCGCGGGGTGGGCCAGTGGGTAATCTTGATTTCGACGAACTGACCGATCTTGGCGCCGCCGTTACGCCCGGCAGTCACCAGCACTTCCTGCTGGATCTTCGGGTTGTCCGGGGTCACGTAGCCGATGCCGCCTTCTTCGAAGTAACGGCCGACCACGCTTTCGTGGGCACGGGAGATGATTTCGACCAGCACGCCTTCACGGCGGCCACGGCGGTCGGTGCCGGAGACACGGGCAAGGCCACGGTCACCGTCGAACGCCAGGCGCATCTGCGACGGGCTGAGGAACAGATCGTCACTGCCATCGTCAGGGATGAGGAAGCCGAAACCATCGCGGTGGCCAGAGATGCGCCCGCAGATCAGGTCCAGCTTGTCTACCGGGGCATAGGTGCCGCGCCGGGTATAGATCAGCTGACCGTCACGCTCCATGGCACGCAGACGGCGGCGCAGGGCTTCGATCTGGTCTTCCTCGTGCAGACCGAATTCCGCCGCCAACTGCTCTCGCGCAGCCGGTTCGCCGCGGTCGGCAAGGTGTTGCAGGATCAGCTCACGGCTGGGAATAGGATTCTCGTATTTATCCGCTTCGCGGGCGGCCTCGGGATCGAGGGATTGCCAATCGGCCATCAGAAGGGGTTCACCTTGGGGTATATAGAGTAGAAGTTTGGCATAGGCGTATTGAAACCGGAAATGTCGGCCTTGGACAGCCCCCGTCTGAGGGTCTTGTGCGCTGGGTAAGGCCTATGGAATCAACAAGTTGAATTTTTTGAATTTTTTTTGATTCGGGGGGTTTACAGCCTCATAGGGCGTCCGTATAGTGCGCACCACAACGACGGACACCCGACGTTGTAGTTGAGATGAACGATGTTGTAAAGCATCATGTGATTTCAACGAGTGTGCCCAGGTGGCGGAATTGGTAGACGCGCTGGTTTCAGGTATCAGTGACCGCAAGGTCGTGGAAGTTCGAGTCTTCTCCTGGGCACCAAATATTTCGAGTGATAGATAACAGGCTTATCTGTCAGTCAGCAAGAGATTCATCGCAGTACGCTGTAGATGTAAAGATTTGCCCAGGTGGCGGAATTGGTAGACGCGCTGGTTTCAGGTATCAGTGATCGCAAGATCGTGGAAGTTCGAGTCTTCTCCTGGGCACCATATAAAAACCCACTAGCTTGCTAGTGGGTTTTTTCTTGCCTGCGTTTTTTGTCCCCACCTTATTAGCTGCCTATGCGCATGCAGGTTCTGGCGGGAAATTGAACGATAGTCTGCTCATGAATTTCTCGTCACTCGGCCACTTGAGAAACAATTTCGTTTACCATTGTTTCCAAATATGTAGCCGTAAGCGAGGAAGTACCCGCATGACGATCCGTCCGCAACCGCTGATGCGCACCCTGGCCGCCGCTGTTCTGAGCCTGGTGATCGGCGCTCCGGCCGCCATGGCAGACGACCCGGTCAGCCTGACTTTGTACAACGGTCAGCACAAGGAAATCGGCGAAGCCATCGCCAAGGCCTACGAGGCCAAGACCGGCATTCATATCAACATCCGCAAAGGCAGCAGCAACCAGCTGGCCAGCCAGATCATCGAGGAAGGCGACCGCTCGCCTGCCGACGTCATCTATACCGAAGAGTCGCCGCCGCTGAACAACCTTGGCGAGCTGGGCCTGCTGGCCAAGATCGACGACGCCACCCTGAACATGCTGCCCAAGGAATACGTTGCTGCCAACGGCAGCTGGATGGGCGTGACCGCGCGCACCCGCGTTGTGGTGTTCAACCCGAAGAAGATCGACGAGAAAGACCTGCCGCAATCGGTGATGGACTTCGCCAACCCTGAATGGGATGGCCGCGTGGGCTTCGTGCCGACCAGCGGCGCCTTTCAGGAGCAAGCCGTGGCCATCCTCAAGATGCACGGGCGCGATGCCGCCGAAGAGTGGCTGACTGGCCTGAAAGCCTTCGGCAAGACCTACACCAACAACATGGTCGCCCTGAAGGCCGTGGAAAAAGGCGAAGTCGATGCCGTGCTGGTCAACAACTACTACTGGTATGCCCTCAAGCGTGAGCGCGGCCAGCTGGATTCGCAGCTGTACTACCTGGCAGACGGCGACGCCGGCGGCCTGGTGACCATCTCCGGCGCCGCCGCAGTCAAGGCCAGCAAGCACCCGAAAGAAGCCCAGGCCCTGCTCAACTGGATGGCCAGCGAGGAAGGCCAGCGCGTGATCACCCAGACCACCGCCGAATACCCGCTGCATAAAGGCATGGTCTCTGACCAGGGCCTGAAGCCGTTCGAAGAACTGCGTCCGCCGCAGATCACCCCAGCCGACCTTGGTAACGCCGAGGAAGCCCTTGAGCTTGAGCGCGAGGTCGGCCTGCTCTAATGACTGCCGCCCTGCCCCTCTCGGCCCAGGCGCGTTTCGTGCCGCGCCGCAAGCGCCCCTCGATCTGGGTGGTGCTGCCTGTCCTGTTCCTGGTGACGATGAGCTTGCTGCCGTTGCTATACGTCGCGCTCAAGGCCTGGGAGGCCGGCTGGCGGGAAGCATTGCACCTGCTATGGCGCCCCTTCGTCTGGGGCCTGATGCGCAACACGATGCTGTTGATGGTGGGTGTCACCTTGGTGTGCATGGTGGTCGGCCTGGCTTTGGCCTGGCTGCTCGAGCGCAGCGACCTGCCAGGGCGGCGTTTGTGGGGCGTGGTACTGTGCCTGCCATTTGCCGTGCCGTCGTTCGTCAGCAGCTTCACCTGGGTGTCGCTGAGCTCGGACTTCGAAGGGCTGGGCGGGGCGATCCTGGTCATGGCGCTGTCCAAGTACCCGCTGGTATTCCTGCCAGTAGCCGCCACCCTGCGCAATGTCGACACCTCCCTGGAGGAGTCGGCGCGCACCCTGGGTTGCAGCCGTTGGGGTGTGTTCTTCAAGGTCACATTGCCGCTGCTGTGGCCGTCGATGCTCGGCGGCGCCCTGCTGATCGCCCTGCACATGCTGGTGGAGTTCGGCGCCCTGTCGATCCTGGGCTTGCAGACGTTCACCACGGCGATCTATCAGCAGTTCGAGCTGGAGTTCAGCAACGCCAACGCCGCCATGCTATCGGCGGTGTTGCTGGCGCTGTGCCTGGTGATGCTGACCTTGGAGCTGCGCGTGCGCGGCAAGGCGCGGCATGTGCGGATTGGCCAGGGCGTTGCGCGTCGTGCGCAGCCGGTGAAGTTGCGTGGCTGGATGCCGCTGGCGCAGGTGTTTTGCCTGGCTCTGGCGATTCTAGGCAGCGGGATTCCCCTGGCCATGCTCGGCTACTGGCTGAGCGTCGGCTCATCGGCGGCGTTCCCGGTGGGTGAAATCAGCAAAGCGCTGTTCACATCACTGTCGGTATCGCTGGGCGGAGCTGGTTTCTGCGTGCTGCTGGCGTTGCCGATCAGCTTCCTGGTGGTGCGTTATAAAGGTCGCCTGGCGATCTGGGCCGAACGGCTGCCCTATCTGCTGCATGCCCTGCCCGGGCTGGTGATTGCCCTGACCCTGGTGTTCTTCGCCCTGCATTATGTGCCGGCGCTGTACCAGACCACCGCTTTGCTGATCCTGGCGTATGCGCTGTTGTTCCTGCCGCTGGCCCAGGCGCCGGTGCGCACGGCGCTGAACAAGGCGTCGCCGACCCTGGAAGAAGCCGCTCGCACGCTGGGCGCGAGCAGTTTCAGCGCGTTCTGCCGGGTGACCTTGCCGATCATCTTCCCGGCGCTGGCGGCGGCGTTTGCGTTGGTGTTCCTGGATGCGATGAAGGAGCTGACAGCGACCCTGCTGCTTAGCCCGACCGGGATGACCACCTTGGCCACTGAGGTGTGGGCGCATACCGCCAATGTCGAGTTCGCGGCGGCCGCGCCTTATGCGGCGCTGCTGATTGTGGTTTCGGGGTTGCCGGTTTATTTGCTGACTACGCGGATGTATTTGAACAAGGCATAACCTGTTATGTCTTGCGCTTGAGCGTTTGGGGCTGCGCAACAGCCCCAAATTCGCTCAGGCCCTGAACTGCCCCAGGCTCGCGCGCAACTGCGCAGCCAAATCATCTAAGACCTTACCGCTGGCGGTGGTCTGCATCACTACCTGCGCCGACTGCTCGGCCTGCGCATGAATGGTCTCGACCCTCCCCCTGACCGCCTGCGCGCCATGCGCTTGCTGCTCGGCTGCGCGCGTAGCCAAACCAATCGCCGCATGCACCTGCTCGACCGCCGCCTGCACCGACCGCTGCCGACGCTCGTTATCGCGCAGCACCAGCAGCCCTTCGCTGGCTTGGCGCCCCGCCTGGCTGATGGTCGCCACGGCTTCCTTGGCCCCCTGCTGCAGGGCAACGATATGCGCCTGAATGTCGCCCGTCGAACTCTGGGTCTTGCTCGCCAGCGCCCGCACCTCATCGGCCACCACGGCAAAGCCGCGGCCAGTCTCACCCGCACGCGCCGCCTCGATAGCGGCATTGAGGGCCAGCAGGTTGGTCTGCTCGGCGATGCCATGAATCACGGTCAGCACCACCTCGATCTGCTCGCTCTGCTTGGCAAACCGCTCGATCACCTGCGAGCCCGCATCGACCTGGCCGGCGAGGTTTTCGATCAGGCCGGCCAGCTGGGTCGAGGTCCGACTGTTTTCGTCAGTGGCCTGGCGGATGTCCACCACCTGCTGCAAGGCCGCCTGCATCGCATGACTTTCGGCTTGGGCCTCATCGGCCATGCTCGATAGATCGCGCAGGCTCGCCGCCACCTCATCACGCTGCAGCGCGGCGGCAGCGTCAGCACCTGCGCTGCGCTGGGTCATGGCGCCGATTTCTACGCCGGTACGCTGGGCCACTTCGCCAGCTTCACGCACGATCGGCTGGAGCTTGTCGACAAAGCGGTTGACTGCCGAAGCCATGTCACCAATCTCGTCCCGGCTGTCGAGGGTCACCCGCTTAGTCAGGTCGCCTTCGCCGGCAGCTAGATCATTCAAGGCAGCAATCAGCAGGCGCAGCTTGTTGACTACACGCCTGCCGAGCACCACGGCCACCACCAGCAACACCCCCAGGCCGACCAGCACCAGGCCAAGGCCGATACGCCAACGCAACTCACCCGCGGCCTCACGAACGGTCTGGGCGGTATTGGCTTGCATGGCAGTAGCACTGTTCTGCGCCGTCTCCAGACGTGCGCGCAGGGCCTTGCCGCTGTCTGCCGCTGCAGCGCCCAGGCTGTCGCCGACCAGTTGCTCACCACTGCCGATCAGCGCCGCGAAACGCTCATCCAGCGCCTTGAGCTCCTGCTCGACACCCGCTGTCGAAACCCCCATCAAAACCTTGCCAATCTCTGCCCCGTTAGGGTTGATCGAGGCCTCGACGTAGTACACCGACGGGTCTTTACGCGCAGCGTCCAGCACTTTATCCAGCGCCCGCTCGCCCTGGCCCTTGTCCATCAGCGCCTGGTTGATCGGGTTTTGCCGGTTCAGATAGCGCGTCAGGTGCTGACCCTGAGCGTCGTCATAGATCACGAACAGTACGTTGGGGTTGCGCTGGGCACGCCGGGCGAAGTCCGAGAGCACTGGCACGTCGTTGTCCCAGATCGCCCGCGGGGCAACCGAGGCAAGCAGTTCGGCCATGTCGTTGGCCGAATCCTTGAGGTTTTTCTCCAGGGTCGCGCGCAGTTGTTGCTGCTCGCTTTCCAAGCGCGTGGACAGGCCACTGCTCAGGCGCTGACGAGTGCTGGAGGAGAGGTTGTCGAGCCCACTGCGCACATCCTGGCCAGCCAGTTCCAGCTCGTTGGCCAGCTTGCGGCTGTCGGCACCCAGGCGCTCGCCAAGATCGGCTTCCAAGGCGGTGACCGTGCTCCGGGTCAGCGCAACGGCAACCAGCACCTGCACCAAAAGAGCGATACCCAAGGCAACAAACACAGGCCGCAAAAGGCGGCTTCGTAACAGTGAGAGGATGGCAGACACGGTGAAACCCTCGTGCTTCTGGCGCCATTATTTTGATGGCATCTACAGAGCGTTTTTACAGCAAGGGTTGTGCCGGAGGCAGCAGGCATAAACGCCAAGTTTATGCTGGTCTGTGCAGGAGTGATTGGCGCGGCACTTATTTGGCAGCGCGCGCTGCATCGCAGGCAAGCCAACGCCTACAAGGATTACGTGATTGTCTTTCAAAAAAAACGCCGCGCCCCTTGCGGGAACGCGGCGTTCGATCAGCCTAGACGGCGAATCAGGCGAACGGATGACGCAGAACGATAGTTTCGTTGCGATCCGGGCCGGTCGAAATGATGTCGATCGGCGCGCCGGTCAGCTCTTCGATGCGCTTGATGTAGGCGCGAGCAGCGGCTGGCAACTCTTCCAGGGTCTTGGCACCGAGGGTCGACTCGCTCCAGCCTGGCATCTCTTCGTACACTGGCTCCAGGCCGATGTAGCTGTCGGCATCGGAAGGCGCATCGATCACTGCACCATTCTCGTTCTTGTAGCCAACACAGATGTTGATGGTTTCCAGGCCGTCGAGTACGTCCAGCTTGGTCAGGCAGATGCCCGAGATGCTGTTGACGTCGATGGCGCGACGCAGGATGACGGCATCGAACCAGCCGCAACGACGAGCACGACCGGTGGTGGAGCCGAACTCATGGCCGCGCTTGGCCAGGGTGGCGCCAGTCTCGTCGAACAGCTCGGTCGGGAACGGACCGGAACCGACACGAGTGGTGTAGGCCTTGGTGATACCGAGGATGTAGTCCAGGTACATCGGGCCAACGCCGGAACCGGTGGAGATGCCGCCAGCAGTGGTGTTGGAGCTGGTGACGTACGGGTAGGTACCGTGGTCGATGTCCAGCAGCGAGCCCTGGGCACCTTCGAACATGATGTCCTTGCCGGCGCGACGCAGGTTGTGCAACTCGGCGGTGACGTCGAGCATCATCGGCTTGAGCTGCTCGGCGTAGGCCATGCACTCGTCCAGGGTCTGCTGGAAGTCGATGGCCGGCTCTTTGTAGTAATTGACCAGCTGGAAGTTGTGGTAGTCCAGCAGCTCACCGAGCTTGGCAGCGAAACGCTCGCGGTGGAACAGATCGCCCACGCGCAGGCCGCGACGGGCCACTTTGTCTTCGTAAGCTGGGCCGATACCACGACCGGTGGTGCCGATCTTGGCTTCGCCACGGGCCTTTTCACGGGCCTGGTCCAGCGCTACGTGGTAGGACAGGATCAGCGGCGCAGCCGGGCTGATGCGCAGGCGCTCACGTACCGGAACACCCTTCTCTTCGAGCTTGGTGATTTCACGCATCAAGGCATCAGGAGCAACGACCACGCCGTTGCCGATCAGGCACTGCACGCCTTCACGCAGGATGCCAGAAGGAATCAGGTGCAGAACGGTTTTCTCACCGTTGATCACCAGGGTGTGGCCCGCGTTGTGACCGCCCTGGTAGCGCACTACGGCGGCAGCATGTTCGGTCAGCAGATCAACGATCTTGCCTTTGCCCTCATCACCCCATTGGGTGCCCAGGACGACGACATTCTTACCCATAACACTTGTCCTCATTCACGCAAACTTGGTTGCCGGCCTACTGCCGACCGAAAAATCTCAATGGGTCAGCGGCAGAACCTGCCAGCGCCCGTCTTGCTGAATCAATTGCCGATCACAATCCGCCTCAAGGGCAGCACTCAGCGGCTGCCCAGGCAGAGCCTGAACCACACGCTGGCCCTCGTTGCGCAACTGGCAGACCATCTGCCAGAGGGTCGCGTCACCGCTGTCGGGCATCCAGATCCCGCCAGACGGCAATACGACCTCCGCTCGCCCCAGTGTGACCAGGGTCTTCAAATCCGTGGAGAAACCGGTGGCCGGGCGTGCCCGGCCAAAGTCGGCGCCGATGTCGTCGTAGCGTCCGCCCTGGGCGATCGACTGACCGACCCCTGGTACGAACACGGCGAACACCACGCCGGTGTGATAGTTGTAACCGCGCAGCTCGCCAAGGTCGAAGTACAGCGGCAGGTCCGGATAGCGCGCTGCCAGGCGATCGGCGATCGCCAGCAGGTCATCCAGGGCAGCCAGCACACTGGCTGGCGCACGGCCCAAGCGTACACGGGCCTCGGCCAGCACTTCGCGACCACCGCACAGCTCGGTCAGGGCGCGCAGCATGTTGCCGACGCCCTTCGGCAGGTCGGCAGTCAACGCGTTGACTTCATCGACCGCCTTGCGCTGCAGGGCATCGAACAGCTGCTGCTCGGCATCGCCCGACAGGTTGGCGGCGCGCGACAGGCCGCGGTAGATACCGACGTGGCCCAGGTCCATGTGCACATCCGGCACATCGGCCAGCTGCAGCATCGCCAACATCAGGCTGATGACCTCGACGTCGCTGGTCGGGCTGGCATCGCCGTACAGCTCGGCGCCCAATTGGATCGGGCTGCGCGAGGTAGACAACTGACGTGGCTGGGCGTGCAGCACGCTACCGGCATAGCACAGGCGGCTCGGGCCTTCGCGGCGCAGGGTGTGCGCATCGATACGCGCAACCTGTGGGGTGAAGTCGGCACGGAAGCCCATCAGGCGGCCAGACTGCGGGTCGACCACCTTGAAGGTATGCAGGTCCAGGTCCTGGCTGGCACCGGTGAGCAGCGATTCCAGGTACTCGATATGCGGGGTAACGACCAGTTCGTAACCCCAACTCTGGAACAGGTCCAACACCTGGCGACGCGCGATCTCGATGCGCGCGGCTTCAGGTGGCAGTACTTCCTCGATGCCATCTGGCAGCAGCCAGCGGTCTACCGTTGCCATTACGCCATTTCCCCTCTGGTCCGGGCGGCCTGCCAGTGGGCGAGCCGTCAGTGAAGCAGGCATTGGCCCACAGCAGCAGGCAGCACTAATCCCAGCGCTACCGCCGTGCCAATACCCTCAAATTACTAGCGCGCAGGCTGGTCCCTAATGGGCAATCAACCTTGCAGACGCAAAAAAGCCGGGAAATTTCCCGGCTGACTCATCATACACCCCTTTTCTGTCAGGATGCACCCCGCCGGCAGTTTTAGCTGCCAGGCGGGATTTACCCGAGTCAGGGCTTGCTCTTGTCCAGGTAGCGGAAGAACTCGTTCTTCGGATCCAGGACCAGCACATCGCTCTTGTTCGAGAAGCTTGCGCGATAGGCCTGCAGACTACGGTGGAACGCATAGAAATCAGCGTCCTGGCTGTAGGCCTTGGCATAGATGGCAGCCGCCTGGGCGTCACCATCACCGCGGGTTTCTTCGGACTCACGATACGCTTCGGCGAGCAGTACGCGACGCTGACGGTCGGCATCGGCGCGGATACCTTCAGCCAGCTCGTTACCCTTGGCGCGATGCTCACGCGCTTCACGCTCACGCTCGGTGCTCATACGATCGAACACGCTGCGGTTGACTTCCTTCGGCAGGTCGATGGCCTTGACGCGCACGTCGACCACCTCGATACCCAGCTCTTTGTTAGCCATGCGGTTCAGCGAAGCGGTGATGTCAGCCATCAGCGCGTCACGTTCACCGGAAACTACCTCGTGCAGGGTGCGTTTACCGAACTGGTCACGCAGGCCACTTTCCAGACGACGCGACAGACGCTCATCAGCGATCTGCTTGAGGCCCGAAGTCGCGGTGTAGAAGCGATCGGAGTCCTTCACGCGCCATTTGGCGTAGGCGTCGACCATTACCGCTTTCTTCTCAAGGGTCAGGAAGCGCTGGGTCGGAGCATCCAGGGTCATCAGGCGGGCGTCGAACTTGCGCACCTGGTTGACGTACGGGATCTTCACATGCAGACCAGGCTGAACATCGGCCTGAACCACACGACCGAATTGCAGCAATACCGCACGTTCGGTCTGGGCCACGATGTAGAAGCTGTTCCAGGCCACGATAGCCAGCACAACTGCGGCGATCAGGGCGATCAGCGATTTATTGCTCATCAGCGGCTCTCCCTAGTACGCAGCGACTGTTGTTGCTGTTGCAGATCCTGCGCTGCACGCACGGCCGCATCGTTGACCGATGGCGACGTGCTGCTGGCGGCCGCGGCCGACGTATTGCGGCTGCCTTCGACCATCTTGTCCAGTGGCAGGTAGAGCAGGTTGTTCTGCCCGTCCTTGGTTGCCACCATGACCTTGCTCGAGTTGCTGTAGACCTCTTGCATGGTCTCCAGGTACAGACGCTGACGGGTGACGTCCGGCGCCTTGCGGTACTCGCTGACCAGCTTGGTGAAGCGGTCGGCCTCACCCTTGGCGCGGGCAATCACTTCATCGCGGTAGCCGTTGGCATCCTCGATGATGCGCTGGGCCTGACCACGGGCTTCCGGCACCACGCCATTGGCGTAGGACTCAGCCTGGTTGCGGGCACGCTGCTCGTCTTCCCGGGCCCGGATCACGTCGTCGAAGGCTTCCTGCACTTCACGCGGGGCTGCCGCGCTCTGTACGTTGACCTGGGTGACGGTGATACCGGTACGGTAGGTGTCGAGGAAGCGTTGCAGGCGTTCGCGGATATCCACGGCCATCTGCTCACGGCCTTCGGTCAGCACCTGGTCCATCGAAGTGGAACCCACCACGTGGCGCAGGGCACTGTCGGTCGCATGCTGCAAGCTCACTTCCGGCTGGTCGACGTTAAGCACGAAGTCCTGCAGGTTGGTGATCTTGTACTGCACGGTCAGCGGCACCTCGACGATGTTCTCGTCTTCGGTGAGCATCTGCCCCTGCTTGGTGTACGCACGCTCACGCGTGACGTTCTCCATGTACTTGCGGTCGATCGGCGGGAAATAGATGTTCAGGCCTGGACCCACGGTCTCATAGTACTTGCCGAAGCGCAGCACGACTGCCTGCTCCTGCTCGTCGACCACGTACACGGCACTGTACAGCCAGATCGCAGCCAACACCGCCAGGCCTATGCCCAGCAGGCCGTAGCCGCCACCCTTGCCGATATTGCGGTCACCACCGCCGCGTTTTTTGCTGCCGCCGAACATGCCGTTCAGGCTGTCCTGCAGCTTGCGGAAGGCCTCGTCCAGATCCGGTGGCCCTTTCTTGTCGCCACCACCGCCGCCGCCACGGCGGCCGCCCCAGGGATCCTGATTGTTCGAGTTGCCACCCGGCTCGTTCCAAGCCATAGCGCTCTCCATCTGATAAAGCAAAGACGCGCCCACGGCGCGCCGTCCAATGCTACAGAATGCCTGTCACGGCTGCCCGGCGACCTCGACGGGCATTTATTGCAAAGTGTGTTGCGCAATGAACGCTTGCGGCTCCATGCCTTCGCGGCTGACCAGGCGATTGAGCTCGACCATGGGCAGGCGCACGCTCAACAAGCTGCTGCCTTCATCATCGTGCTCCTCGCCTTGCACTGCCCCTAGTTCAAAGAATTGCGCGCGCAGGCGAGCAAAACGCTGTTCGAGGCGCAGGGTTCCGACAAACAGATCATCCCCCAGCAATTCGGCAATCGCCTGGCCTACCAACTCCAGGCCACGTCCATCACGTGCCGATACCCAGACCCGCTCCGGCTTGCCATCGGCATTGCGCTGGATCTGCGGCTCGACATCTTCGAGCAGGTCGAGTTTGTTATAGACCTCAAGGATCGGCAAGCCTTCAGCACCGATCTCGCCCAATACTGCCAACACCTGCTCGATCTGCTCCATGCGCTCTGGCTCATGGGCGTCGATCACATGCAGCAGCAGGTCGGAGTTGCTCGACTCTTCGAGCGTAGCCCGAAATGCCTCGACCAGCTTGTGCGGCAAGTGGCGAATGAAGCCCACGGTGTCGGCCAGCACGATCGGCCCCAGGTCATCGAGCTGCAAACGGCGCAGGGTCGGATCGAGGGTGGCGAACAGTTGGTCGGCGGCGTAGACGTCGGATTCGGTGAGGGCGTTGAACAAGGTCGACTTGCCGGCGTTGGTATAGCCCACCAGCGACACCGACGGGATATCCGCGCGCTTACGCCCGCGCCGCGCCTGCTCACGCTGACTGCGAACCTTCTCCAGGCGTGCCTTGATCTGCCGCAGGCGCACCCGCAGCAAGCGCCGGTCAGTCTCAAGCTGGGTTTCACCCGGACCGCGCAGGCCGATACCACCCTTCTGCCGCTCAAGGTGGGTCCAGCCGCGCACCAGCCGCGTGCTCATGTGCTCCAGCTGGGCCAGTTCGACCTGCAGCTTGCCTTCATGGGTACGCGCCCGTTGGGCGAAAATGTCGAGAATCAGCCCGGTACGGTCGAGCACGCGACACTCGAAGACTCGTTCGAGGTTGCGCTCCTGACTGGGCGTGAGGGTGTGATTGAAAATCACCAGATCTACCTGTTCGGCTTTGACTAGGTCGCGTAACTCTTCGACCTTGCCGCTGCCAATCAGGTATTTGGCGGTAGGCTGGTGCCGCGTCACTGTAGACAGCGAAACGATCTCAGCTCCGGCCGACAGTGCCAGTTCCTGAAACTCCTGCGGGTCTTCGCGCGCCTCAGGGTTCTGACCTTCCAAGTGAACGAGCAGCGCTCGCTCACCACCACCGTGGCGCTCAAAGAACAATGCAGGCTCCTATCAGGCGTTGCCTGGCTCGCTGTCGCCGCTCTCGGAATCGGACGGGCTTGGCAGGCGAACCGGACGAGCTGGGACCACGGTCGAGATAGCGTGCTTGTAGACCATCTGGCTGACGGTGTTCTTCAGCAGTACCACGAACTGGTCGAAAGATTCGATCGAGCCCTGCAGCTTGATCCCGTTGACCAGATAGATCGAAACCGGGACCTTTTCTTTTCTCAAGGTGTTCAAGTAAGGGTCTTGTAGCGAATGCCCTTTTGACATATGCCGCACTCCTGTAAGGATCAATAGTAAAAAACACGAAAATTCGATAATTACGCCGCCCATTCGCAAGAGTAGACGGCAATTGCAGGGACTCAGCTCAATATGGAGACGGACCCAAGGTATTTCAAGGTGCGGGACAGATTGTCGCAGGCCAGGCTGTCCAGCCAGTGTACGTCGGACCAGCCGCGCAACCAGGTGAACTGCCGTTTGGCCAGCTGGCGAGTGGCAATGATACCGCGTTCGCGCATCTCATTCTCATCTAGCTTGCCATCCAGGTAATCCCAGACCTGCCGATACCCCACTGCCCGTATAGACGGCAGCCCCGCGTGCAAGTCACTTCTGGCGCGCAGCTTTCGGACCTCGTCGACGAAGCCCTGTTCCAGCATCTGCGAAAATCGTAGCGCAATTCGCTGATGCAAAATGTGACGATCTGTAGGAGCAATCGCCAGACTGGCGACAGTATAGGGCAAATGTCCGCCCGCGCCTGCGTCTGCGCCGCTACTTTCGGCCAATTGCCGCTGGCGATGGGCCGTCATGCTCTCGCCGCTGACCCGATACACTTCCAGCGCGCGGATCAGCCGTTGCGGGTCATTGGGGTGGATGCGTGCGGCTGACTCGGGGTCGACCTCAGCCAACTGCCGGTGCAATTCAGCCAGGCCCAACGCACTGGCCTGGGCTTCAAGCTCGACGCGCACCGCAGGGTCGGCGGCAGGCATATCGGCCAAGCCATCGATCAACGCCTTGTAATAAAGCATGGTGCCGCCGACCAATAGCGGGATCTTGCCGCGCGCGCTGATCTCGGCCATGGCGGCCAGGGCATCGGTACAAAATTGTGCGGCGGAGTAGCTCTGGGCCGGGTCGATGATGTCGATCAAACGGTGTGGATAGGCGGCCAATAGTTCCTTGGAAGGCTTGGCGGTGCCGATATCCATGTCGCGGTAGACCAGCGCCGAGTCGACGCTGATCAACTCGCACGGCAGGACCTTGGTCAGCTCGATAGCAAGGTCGGTCTTGCCGGCCGCTGTCGGGCCCATGAGGAATATTGCTGGGGGTTTACCGCTCATTTCATCGACCGCGCAGGAAAAGTTTGTCCAGATCGTCCAGGCCCATCTGGGTCCAGGTCGGTCGACCATGGTTGCACTGGCCGCTGCGTTCGGTGTTTTCCATGTCGCGCAGCAGCGCATTCATCTCGGGAATGGCCAGGCGCCGGTTGGCGCGCACGGCGCCGTGACAGGCCATGGTGCCGAGTAGCTCATTGAGGTGCGCCTGGATGCGGTCGCTGGTGCCGTATTCCATCAGGTCTGCCAGTACGTCCTGGACCAGGCGATTGGCTTCAGCCTGCTTGAGCAGCGCCGGAATCTGGCGGATGGCCACGCTTTCCGGCCCCAGGCGCTGCAACTCGAAGCCCAAGCGTTGGAACCACTGCGCATGCTCTTCGGCGCAATCGGCCTCACGCTGGCTCAGTGCCAGAGACTCCGGCACCAACAGCGGCTGGCCGCTCAAGCCTTCGCTGGCCATGGCCACCTTGAGCCGCTCGTACATGATCCGCTCGTGGGCGGCATGCATGTCCACCAGCACCAGACCGACGGCGTTTTCGGCCAGGATGTAGATGCCCTTGAGCTGAGCCAGGGCATAGCCCAGTGGCGGAACATCACCCTGGCTTTCGGGCAAGGATGATGGTGCACCACCAGGCAGTGGCGCGAAGAACTCGCGGTAGGCTGCCTGGGCCTCGGCAACGGGCAACGGCTGCGATGGGCGCGGCGTGTACTGATACTGATAACCGGCGCCAGCAGCGGAGCTGGAAAACTGCTGCGGTTGTGCCTGCGGCTGTTCCAATACCGGTGAGGCCAGGCGCATTTCACCTTGCGGGCCAAATTCGCCCGCCTGCTGTCCGCTGGGCCGAACCATCTCGCTGGCCGCCGCCGGGGCCGCCAGCTGGTCTTCCGGACGTACATCGGCCAGGGCCCGGTGCAAGGTGCCGTAGAGGAAATCGTGCACTGTGCGGCCTTCGCGAAAGCGCACCTCATGCTTGGTCGGGTGAACGTTGACGTCGACGCCGTTGGGCTCAAGCTCAAGGAACAACACGAAGGTCGGGTGGCGGCCATTGAACAGCACATCGCGGTAGGCCTGGCGCACCGCGTGGGCGACCAGCTTGTCGCGCACCGCGCGGCCGTTGACGAAGAAGTACTGCAAATCGGCCTGGCTGCGCGAGAACGTCGGCAGGCCAACCCAACCCCACAAGCGCAAGCCATTGCGCTCGACATCGATCGGCAGCGCCTGCTCGAGAAAGCCCGGTCCGCAGATCGCACCGACCCGCCGCGCCCGCGCAATCTCGTCGGGGGCATCGTGCAGGCTGAGAATGGTCTTGCCGTTATGGCGCAGGTGGAAGCCGACATCGAATCGGGCCAAAGCCAACCGCCGGATAACTTCCTGAAGATGGTCGAACTCGGTCTTCTCGGCCTTGAGGAACTTGCGTCGAGCCGGCGTATTGAAAAACAGGTCGCGAACTTCGACCGAGGTCCCCACCGGGTGCGCCGCAGGCTGCACCCGCGGGGTCATGTCGCGGCCTTCGGTCTCGACCTGCCAAGCCTCGCTGGCATCGGCCGTGCGCGAGGTCAGGGTCAGGCGCGCCACCGAGCTGATCGAGGCCAGCGCCTCACCCCGAAAGCCCAGGCTCAACACCCCTTCGAGGTCTTCCAGCTCGCGGATCTTGCTGGTGGCATGGCGCGCCAGGGCCAGCGGCAAGTCGTCAGGCGAGATGCCGCTGCCGTTGTCACGCACGCGCAGCAGCTTGACGCCGCCCTGCTCGACCTCGACCTCAATGCGCTTGGCGCCAGAGTCGAGGCTGTTTTCCAGCAGCTCCTTGGCCACCGAGGCGGGCCGTTCGACCACTTCGCCGGCGGCGATCTGGTTGGCCAGTCGCGGGCTGAGCAACTGGATGCGCGAACCACCACTCATTGTTGCGACGCCAGGGTCGTGCCGGGAATATCCAGGTGCTGGCCAACCTTCAGCTCATCAGTCTTGAGGCCGTTGCTGCTACGCAGGCTGGCCACGCTAACCTGGTAACGCACGGCGATCATCGCCAGGGTTTCGCCTGGACGCACAGTGTGGTCGCGCGGGCCTTGGGCAATCTTGCCGCTGTCACGCAACCAGGCAATGTAGGTGCCAGGTGGCGGGCTTTGCTGGAAGTACTGGCGCACGCCGGTATGGATCGAGCGTGCCAGGGCCTGCTGATGGCTCCTGGTCGCCAGCTTGGCAGCTTCGTTGGCGTTGGAAATGAAGCCGGTCTCTACCAGGATCGAGGGAATATCCGGCGACTTCAACACCATGAAGCCTGCCTGCTCCACGCGTCGCTTGTGCAGCGAAGTGATGCGCCCCATGTTGCCCAGCACCTTCTGCCCCACATCGAGGCTGGAGCTGAGGGTGGCGGTCATCGACAGGTCGAGCAGCACGCCCGCAAGCATACGGTCCTTGTCGTCCAGGCTGACGTTACCCGCGCCACCGATCAGGTCGGAACGGTTTTCGGTGTCTGCCAGCCAGCGCGCAGTCTCGGACGTAGCACCCCGGTCAGACAGGGCGAACACCGAGGCGCCGAAAGCAGCCTTGGAGGGTGCGGCGTCGGCGTGGATCGAGACGAATAGGTCGGCGCCCTTCTTGCGGGCGATCTCGGTGCGCTTGCGCAGCGGAATGAAGTAGTCACCGGTGCGCGTGAGTTCCGCCCGATAGCCCCTCTCACTGTTGATCTGGCGTTGCAGCTCCTTGGCGATCTGCAACACGATGTCTTTCTCGTGCTGACCACGCGAACCCGAGGCGCCCGGGTCTTCACCGCCGTGCCCGGCATCGATGGCGATCACGATATCGCGCTTGCCGCTTGGCGCCGGTGGCAGCTTGATCGCAGGCTGGGTCGGTGTTACCGGAACAGCCGGAGTGGTAGCCGGAGTTTGTGCCGGTGGCGGCGTCGGCGTGCTGGCCGCGATGGCATCGGCTTCCTGGTCGTACAAATCCACCACCAGGCGGTTGCCGTATTGGGCATTGGGAGCCAGGGTGAAGCTTTTCGGCGTGACTGCTTTTTTCAGGTCGACCACCACGCGCAGATCGGTAGGCGTACGCTGGGCCGAACGCACACTGCTGATCGGTGTATTGGATGTGGAGACGTTGAGCGGCGCGGCCAAGGTCGCACCGTTGATATCGATGACCAGCCGATCCGGCGCGCTCAGGGTGAACACGCTGTGCTGCACCGGGCCGGACAGGTCGAAGACCAGCCGTGTGTTATCTGGCGCGCGCCACAGACGCATGCTCTTGACTTGCGTGGCGGCCAGAGCGTTGACGGTGACCGCTGTGAGCAGCAGACCGACAACGGCGACCAGTGCGCGTATGCGCATACCTATCCCCATTTACTGTTTGAATTGTTCGGCCAGCGCGGTGCACCAGGCTTCGCCGCGAGGCCCCTGCGGCGACAGATACAGCGAGCGCCCGCCCGCTTGCGGGCTTATGGTAATGGTCAGGTCAGGCTTTGGCAAAACGCCCGCACCTTTCTGGGGCCATTCGAACAGGCACAAGGCATCATCCTCGAAGTAATCGCGTATCCCCATGAACTCCAATTCTTCCGGATCGACCAGCCGATACAGGTCGAAGTGGAAAGCGCGCACCGCGCCAATCTCGTAGGGTTCAACCACGGTGAAGGTCGGGCTCTTGACCGGGCCGACATGGCCCAAACCGCGGATCAAGCCGCGCGACAAGGTGGTTTTACCGGCCCCCAGGTCACCCTCGAGAAAAATCACGCCATGACCGCCGGTCACCTGGGCCAATTGCCCGCCAAAGGCCACGGTGGCCTCTTCGTCGGCCAGAAACAGGGTTACACCTGACACGCTGAATGCTCCTCCAATAATTCACGAATGACCGGCAGCAGATCACTGGCTGCCAGGCCTCTGCCTTTTACCCCCAAGCGCTCGCCGGCACAGGCATGCAGCCAGACGCCCAGGCAAGCCGCCGACCAGGCGTCCAGGCCCTGCGCCAGCAGCGCCGCCAGCACCCCGGTAAGCACATCGCCAAGGCCTGCGCCGGCCATCGCAGGATGACCTCGCCCGCACAGCGCCAACTGCCCCGCCGGGTCAGCGACCAGGGTGCCAGCGCCCTTGAGCACACAGACGCTGGCATATTTGCGCGCCAGCTTGCGTGCAGCGCCCGGTCGGTCGGCCTGCACGGCTTCGGTCGACACCCCAAGCAACCGCGCTGCCTCACCCGGGTGCGGGGTAAGAATGCTAGCGCTGGGCAGGGCCAAGGGTGTGCGGGCCAGCAAGTTTAGGGCATCGGCGTCCCACACTTGGGGGCGCTCGGCATTGGCAACTGCCGACAGCAAGCTGCGCCCCCAAGCCGCCTGGCCCAGGCCAGGGCCTGCCACCAGCACCGATGCCCGTTCCAGCAGGGTCATCAGCTGATTGGCCGAATTCACCCCCAGGCACATGGCTTCAGGTAGACGAGCAAGGGCTGCGGGCACGTGTTCGGGCCGCGTGGCAATGCTCACCAGGCCAGCCCCACAACGCAGCGCTGCTTCGCTACTGAGCAACACCGCACCGCCGGTACCCAGGTCGCCTCCGACCACCAGCACGTGGCCAAAGTCACCTTTTTGGGCGTCTGGGCGGCGCGGCGGCAGGCTGTCCAAGCTGGCACGGCTGAGCAGTTTTACCGGGTTGGCAGGGTGTTTGGTCTGGGGCATGGGGTCAAAGGCTCCGATGTCTGGCAGAATTATACGCACCTGAGCCTGTAATGCCTGTCATCCATGTCCGCTTGTACTCCTGACCTCGCCGCGCTGGCCCAATCGATCAAGGATTGGGGCCGTGAACTCGGCTTCGCCCATGTCGGTATCGCTGGTGTAGACCTTGGCGAGCATGAGCAGCACCTGCAACGCTGGCTCGACGCGGGCTATCAGGGCGAGATGGACTACATGGCTGCGCACGGCAGCAAACGCGCCCATCCCGACCAGCTGGTGCCCGGAACCTTGCGCGTGGTCTCGCTGCGCATGGACTACCTGCCCGGCGACACGCGCATGGCGCAGCTGCTGGCGCAGCCAGACAAAGCCTATATATCGCGCTATGCCCTGGGTCGCGACTACCACAAGCTGGTGCGCAAGCGCGTGCAGCATCTGGCCGATCGGGTGCAGCAAGCCATTGGCCCGTTTGGCTTTCGCGCCTTTGTCGACAGTGCCCCGGTGCTGGAGAAAGCCATTGCCCAGCAAGCCGGGCTAGGCTGGATCGGCAAGAACACCCTGCTGCTCAACCGCAAGGCGGGCAGCTACTTCTTTCTCGCCGAACTGTTCGTCGACCTGCCACTGCCGGTGGATGACGCGCAGGCCAGTGAGCACTGTGGGCGTTGCCAGGCGTGCCTAGACGTTTGCCCGACCCAGGCGTTTGTCGGGCCCTACCTGCTCGATGCGCGGCGCTGCATCTCGTACCTGACCATCGAATTGAAGCAGGCAATACCCGTCGAGCTGCGACCACTGATCGGTAATCGGGTGTTTGGCTGCGATGATTGCCAGATCGTCTGCCCGTGGAATCGCTTTGCCCGGCCAACCCAGGAGAACGACTTCAAGCCGCGCCATGGGCTGGATAATGCGCAGTTGGCTGCGCTGTTTCTGTGGGACGAGGCGACCTTCCTGGGCAACACCGAGGGCTCGCCGCTGCGCCGGGCCGGTTATGAGCGCTGGTTGCGCAACCTGGCGGTGGGGCTGGGCAATGCGCCTTCGACGATCCCAGTGCTGGAGGCGTTACAGGCGCGCCGCGAGTATCCGTCGGAGCTAGTCAGGGAGCATGTGGAGTGGGCGCTGGCCCAGCATGAGGCGCGCACAGCCCCACTCTGAACTCATGTGGGAGCGGGCTTGCCCCGCGACGAAATCACTGCTGGTCGTTGTAGTGGAACTTGGGCATTTCCCAATGGAAACGAATCGCCAGCAAACGCACCAGGAACCCGCCAAACAAGGTCAGCAGCATCGCCTGCTCCGCTGGCACCTGGAAGTGCACGCAGCCCAGATAGAACCACGCAGCGGCAAACGACACGCTGGCATACAGCTCGCGGCGGAACACCAAGGGAATGTCGTTGCAGAAGATATCCCGCAGAATGCCGCCAAACACCCCAGTGATCACCCCGCTGATCGACGCCACCAGCATGCCCTGACCCATTTCCAGCGCGGTCATGCAGCCAATGAGGGTAAAGGCCACCAGCCCCAGCGCATCGAGTACCAGGAACAGCGAACGCAGGTGGCGCATCAACGGCGCGATGAAGATGGTCAGCAGCGCGGCGAAGCTGGTCAGTACCAGGTACTCGGGGTGCTTCACCCAGGTCAACGGGTAGTGCCCGAGCAGCACATCGCGCACCGAACCGCCACCCAGGGCAGTCACGCACGCGATTAGCACCACTCCAAACCAGTCCATCCCGCGACGACCGGCAGACAAGGCACCGGTCATGGCTTCGGCGGTAATGGCGATGAGGTAGAGCATCAACAACATGGTGGCTGTCCGTGCAGGAAAGGCGCGCAGTCTACCCAGTTGTTCAGAGCACCAAAAGAGGGCGCGCCGAGTCTGATCGGCGCACGCGATGCTCAGACCTTGATGAAGTGCTCGCGGTAGTGACGCAGCTCGGCGATCGACTCGCGAATATCGTCCAGCGCCAGGTGCGTGCTGCCCTTCTTGAAGCTGTCACGCACATCCGGCGCCCAGCGCGCGGCGAGCTCCTTGAGCGTGGAGACGTCGAGGTTGCGGTAGTGGAAGTAGCTTTCCAGGGTTTTCATGTGGCGATACAGGAAGCGCCGGTCCTGGCAGATGCTGTTGCCACAGATCGGCGACTTGCCCTTAGGCACCCATTGTTCGAGGAACTTGACGGTTTCAGCCTCGGCCTCGGCTATGCTGATGCGGCTTTCGCGCACGCGCTGGGTCAGACCGGAGGCGCCGTGGGTGCGGGTGTTCCACTCATCCATGCGCGCCAGCACTTCATCGCTGTGGTGGATGGCGATCACCGGGCCTTCGGCCAAGGTATTGAGGTTGCTGTCGGTGACGATGGTGGCCATCTCGATGATGACGTCGTTATCCGGATCCAGACCGGTCATTTCCAGATCGATCCAGATCAGGTTCTGTGTGTTGTCCATGAAGGCGCTCCTCGAATAGGCCATCATCTTACCCTAGCGGCCAATGTCGATGCAGTCGCGCGCAAAAAGGTAACCGGATGGCACACAGGTGGAGCGTGCTAAACTGCCAGTCGTTTTCTTTCTGCCCCCGCCAACACGGAACCTTCATGGCCAAACGCCAGCTCAATCGCCGCCAGAACTGGCGCATCGAAAAAATCCAGGGCGAGCGTGCCGCACGCGCCGCTAAACGCGAGCAACATGCCTTGCAGGAACTGGAGGGTGGCGACCTGGGGCCGGAGCAATTTGGCCTGGTAATCGCCCACTTTGGCGTACAGGTCGAGGTCGAGGCGCAGGACGGCGAAGTCGCCGGGCAGATCTTCCGCTGCCACTTGCGGGCCAACCTGCCGGCACTGGTCACTGGTGACCGAGTGGTTTGGCGCGCGGGCAACCAAGGGATTGGCGTCATCGTCGCGCAGCTGCCGCGCAGCACCGAGTTGTGCCGGCCGAACAACCACGGCCAGCTCAAGCCGGTGGCGGCCAACGTCGACCTGATCGTGATCGTCTTCGCCCCGGCCCCCGAGCCCCACGCCAACCTGATCGACCGCTACCTGGTGGCCGCCGAGCACGCCGGCATCCGCCCCTTGCTGCTGCTGAACAAGGCCGACCTGGTCAACGAGGAAAACGGCCCAGGGCTGAACGCCCTGCTTGAGGTTTATCGCGACCTGGGTTATCCACTGCTAGAAGTTTCCGCGCATCAAGGCGACGGCATGCAGCGCCTGCAAGAGCTGCTCGATGGCCACATCAGTGTGTTCGTCGGCCAGTCTGGCGTGGGTAAGTCCTCGCTGGTCAACAGCCTGTTGCCCGCCGCCCAAACCCGCGTGGGCGATCTTTCCGAGTGGTCCGGGCAAGGCACGCACACCACCACCACCGCCCGCCTCTATCACTTCCCCAATGGCGGCGACCTGATCGACTCACCGGGCATCCGTGAGTTCGGCCTGGTGCACGTCAGCCGCGATGATGTCGAAGCAGGCTTCATCGAGTTCAGCGAGCTGCTCGGCAACTGCCGTTTCCGCGACTGCAAACACGACCGCGAGCCTGGCTGCGCGCTGCTCAAGGCGCTGGACGAAGGGCGGATCAAACCGCAGCGGATGCACAGTTATCGCTCGATCATCGCCAGCCTGGGTGAAGATACTTACTAGGTTTCCGTAGGAAAACTTACCAAAGCAAGTAGGACGACTCTCGTTTTGTAGTCAGCTATTGTTCCGCCCCGGTCTTTCCTTGATGGTCATGGCTCAAGCCTCATCAGGGAAGAGCCGACTATGACCTCCACACCCGCAACCTCCTCAAAGCGCCCCACCCTCCATCACGGAGGGCCTAGCTGATGCCCGTCGTCATCTGCTACCGCCACAATGAACGGCTCGACGCGTTCATTCTCAATGAGCGCTTGCTGCTTGAGGATGTTCCAACCCAACTGGTGCAATTCGACAGTACCGGGCAAACCACTGAAGACCTGTGCGGCAGCCTTTGCCAGCAACTCAGTGACGCCACGCACCTGATTGGCGTGCTCTCCAGCGAGGGCGCGCAACGATGGTGGACGGCATGGTTGATGGGCGCAGCGGTCATGGCCAGTCGGCGAGTCAGCCTGTACCAGAGTGGCGCGCAGTCATTGCCAGAACATTTAGGTAAGTGGCCGGTGATGCGCAGCCGTGAGCACATCGAGCTGTTTGTGCGCGCCTACCATGATGAACGGACCTTTGAGCGGGCGATGTCGCTGCCACCGGTGCGTTTGCACAGTGTCGACCGGAGTAATGCGGATTTCTTTCATGCCGATCTCAAGGCCAAGATTCGGCGGGGCTTTTGAATGAAGTGGGGCGCTTAGCGCCCCACTTGCCCTTATTCTGTGGGCTCATCCATCTTCAATGTGCCATCTTCGAAGATGTTCAGCTTCTGGCGCAGCTCGCGAGGCTGCATCGGCTCGGCGGCTGCTCCAGGCACTGCTGGCGCCGCAGCGCCCGGGGCGGCTGGCGCTGCCGGTGGCGCCTCAGGCGTACCCTGCTCACCTTCGATGTTACGCTGGGCCTTCTTGGTCAAGACGATGATATCGATACGCCGGTTGACCGGGTTGAACGGATCCTTGCGATCGAACAGCGACGAGGAGGCATAACCGACCACGCGCGCCACTTGATCATCCGGATAACCACCCGCCACCAGTGCCCGCCGCGCAGCGTTGGCACGGTTGGCCGACAGCTCCCAGTTACCGAACTCGCCTGCGCCGGCATACGGCTTGGCATCGGTGTGGCCGCTGACGCTGATCTTGTTCGGCACCGCCTTGATGGTGTCGGCCATGGCCAGCAGGATGTCTTCGAAGTACGGCTGCAAGCGTGCGCTGCCGATATCGAACATCGGCCGGTTCTCGGCATCCATGATCTGGATGCGCAGGCCGTCCTGGGTGATCTCGAACAGGATCTGGTCCTTGAACTTCTGCAGCTGCGGATTTTCCTCGACCTTGTTCTGCAGCTCTTGCAGGAGCAGGTTCAAACGCTCCTTCTCGACCTGCTCGGCCATGGTCTCGACCTGGTCCTTGTCCAACTGAATGCTGGTGTCTGGGGTCGGCTCGGACTTTTCTTCCGGGTTGATGGTCTTTTCCGGAGCCAGCTGCGGCGAGCCGCCCAGGTCGATGACGTAGGGCGTACCGCTTTCGGAGAAGCCAATCGGATCCTTGAAGTAGCCGGCAATGGCGATCTTCTGCTCAGGCGTAGCGGTCGACAGCAACCACAGCACCAGGAAGAACGCCATCATCGCCGTGGCGAAGTCGGCAAAGGCGATCTTCCAGGCGCCGCCGTGGTGACCGCCACCGAAGCGCTTGACGCGCTTGATGATTATCGGCTGATTGTTTTCCATGACTCAGCGACCGCGAACCGCTTGTTCCAGCTCGGCGAAGCTCGGACGGTGCTTGGGATAGAGCACCTTGCGCCCGAATTCGACGGCCAGCGATGGCGGCATGCCAGAGGCCGAAGCAACCAGCGAAGCCTTGATCGCCTCGTACAGGTTGACCTCTTCCTTGGCGTCGTGCGCCAGGCAGGTGGCCAGGGGGCCGAAGAAGCCGTAGGCAGCCAGAATACCGAAGAAGGTACCGACCAGTGCCGCACCCACGTGCAGGCCGATCGAGGCCTGGTCGCCTTCACCCAGCGAGGCCATGGTCACGACGATACCCAGTACCGCGGCGACGATACCGAAACCAGGCATGCCGTCGGCGATGCCGGTCACCGCATGAGAGGGGTGATCGAGCTCTTCCTTCATGCTCAGCAGCTCCATGTCGAACAAGCCTTCGAGCTCGTGCGGGGCCATGTTGCCGGTGGACATGATGCGCAGGTAATCGCAGATGAACGCGGTCATGCGCTCATCACCCAGCACTGCGGGGTATTTAGCGAAGATCGGGCTGGCCGCAGCGTCTTCGATATCGCTCTCGATTGCCATCATGCCTTCACGACGGCTCTTGTTGAGGATCTCGTAAACCAGGCCAAGCACCTCCAGATAGAAGGTGTGGGAGAAGCGCGAGCCGAACATCTTCATCGACTTCTTGATCACATGCATGGTCATGTAACCAGGGTTGGCCTGCAGGAACGCGCCAAAGGCCGCACCGCCGATGATCAGCACTTCGAACGGCTGGATCAGCGCCGCGATCTTGCCGTGGGAGAGTACGTAACCGCCGAGCACGCTCGCGAATACGACGATGATGCCGATAATTTTAGCCATAGGTTCAAAGCACTTGCTGTCGTGGTCAGGGTCGGGGACGGGAGCTTTAAAACTCTTCTTCTACTTATCGGCAGAACTGCGCCAGACTATAGCCACTCAAAGCGAAAAGCCAGTTTGGACTGATGTCAAAATGCCAATTGAAACCAAGGTACCAGGTCAGATTCCGCGCACCCTCGATGGCTGGATAAAGCTGCTCGATAGCGTCCGCCTGCCGGTGCCGAAAGAAAGCCACGACCGTGTTTTAGCCGCAATCAATGACAGCCGTAGGTCCCTGCGCGAAATCGCCGAACTGATGCAGGACAGCCCGGCCCTGGTGCTTTGCGTGATGCGTGAGGCCAATCATCCGGCCAATGCCAGCCAGGCCGAGCCCGCCGAAAGCCTTGAGGTTGCCGTCAACCGCCTGGGCCTGGAGCGTACCGCCCAGTTGCTGACGCGCCTGCCCGCGCTGCCGGGCGACGATATCCCACCAGTGCTGCGCCAATTTCTACTGATCAGCCAACACGCCTCGCAGCAGGCCAGCGGCCTGTTCGCCAGCCGCCTGGCTCGGCTGTGGCAAGAAATCCACTGGGGTAGCCTGTTGTTCCTGTCGCCGCTGTGGCCATTGGCCCTGAGCCACCCCAAGCTGCTGGACGCCTGGGAGCTGCGGGTGATCCACAAGGGTGAAGATGCCACCGAAGTCGAACAGGAGCTGTTCGGGGTGCGCATCATGGAGTTGTGCCAAGCCGTTGCCAGTCACTGGCGCCTGCCCGAGTGGGTGACCCAGGGCTATCGCTTGCTGACCAGCGAACGCGAATTGCTCGCCCAAGTACTGAACATCGCCCGCGAACCCGACAGCCTCACCCAGCAACACCGGCTGGATGAAGAGCCCGGCCTGCGTCGCTGGTTCAACCAGCCGGCCAACACCGTGCTGCTGGCCAACGGCCTGGCCCTGGCCGCCCAGGTTGGCTGGGACAACCCGCACCTGCTGCGCTGGCAATTGCTGACTGCGCTGTATTTGCAAACCAGCCTCGATGACGTCCAGCAGCAGGTCCACCAACAAGCGGCGGCCAGCGCCCGCCACCATGCGCGCCACGCCCTGTTCCACCCAGCCGAAGCGCTGATCTGGCCGTGGCAGCAACGCCGGCCGCACCCCGATATGCTCACCCCGCCGCCGCCACCCAGTGAAGACCTGGTCCGCTGGCGCAAGCTGTGCGGTGAACTGTTGGCCCAGCCAAGCCCGTTCAGCAACGCCGTGCATCTGGCTAGCCAGGCCTGCGAAGCGCTGCTGGCCTGCGGCATGCAGCGGATCATGCTACTGATGCACGATAAGCCCAATGACGCTTTGCTCGTGCAACGAGCGGCTGGTTTGCCCACTGAAGCCGCAGCCCTGAACTTGCCGGTTGCGCAAAACAAACTGTTGCAGCGCTTGACCAGTCAGGCCGGGCAACTGCGCCTGACCCCGGACAACCATGCGCAGTTTTCTGCCCTGCTGCCCGCAGCACTACGCGCGCTGTTCCGCAGCGAGCACCTGCTGCTGCGCTCGTTGGCCGTCGATGGCCAGGTGCTGATGCTGATGATTGCCGACCAGGGCGGTAAGCCGCTAGCTGATGTCGGTGTGCAAGCCTTTGGCAAAACCGCGCAGTGCGTAGAGCGTGCCCTGGCCACCTTCAGCAAGCCCAATCGTTAAGCCTTACGCTACAATCGCCCCCTCACGTTCCACCCTGGAGACTGTGGATGACTGACTTTTCCGGCTTGCCGCTGGTGATCGAACCGGCTGACTTGCTGTCGCGCCTGGATTCGCCACAGCTGATCCTGGTCGATCTGACCAGTGCCAACCGTTATGGCAGCGGGCACATTCCCGGCGCGCGCTTCGTCGACCCCAAGCGCACTCAGCTTGGCCAGCCGCCGGCCCCCGGCCTGCTGCCGGCACGTGCCGACCTGGAAAAACTGTTCGGCGAACTCGGCCACCGCGATGACGCCGTTTACGTGGTGTACGACGACGAGGGCGGCGGCTGGGCTGGGCGCTTCATCTGGCTGCTGGATGTCATTGGCCATAGCAAGTATCACTACCTCAATGGTGGTATCCAGGCATGGCCGGCTGACAAGTTGTCCACCGACGTGCCGGTCAGCGCTGGCGGCCCGTTGAGCCTGACCTTGCATGCCGAACCCACCGCCACCCGCGAATACCTGCAAAGCCGGCTAGGCGCTGCCGACCTGGCCATCTGGGACGCCCGCGCGCCCAGCGAATACCGTGGCGAGAAGGTCTTGGCGGCCAAAGGCGGGCATATCCCTGGCGCGGTCAACTTCGAGTGGACCGCCGGCATGGACATGAATGACCATCTGCGCATCCGCAAGGACATGGCCGAGATCCTCCAGAACCTGGGCATCACCCCGGACAAGGAAGTGATCACCCACTGCCAGACCCATCACCGCTCCGGTTTTACCTACCTGGTGGCTAAATCCCTCGGCTACCCACGGGTCAAGGCCTACGCCGGCTCCTGGGGCGAATGGGGTAACCATCCGGACACGCCTGTAGACGTTTAAGGAAATTCAATGAAATCCCGCTTGTTCATCATCAGCCAGTACCTGCTGCCGCACCATTTGCTGTCGCGGCTGGCCGGTTGCATTGCCGAGTGCCGTGCGCGCTGGTTCAAGAATGCCTTCACCGCCTGGTTCGCCAAGCGCTATCAGGTCGACATGTCCGAAGCGCTGGTCGAAGACCTCAGCGCCTACGAGCACTTCAACGCCTTCTTCACTCGCGCCCTCAAGCCCGGTGCCCGCCCGTTGGATGAAACGCCAGGCGCCATCCTGTGTCCGGCAGACGGTGCAGTGAGCCAGCTCGGCCCGATCGAGCATGGCCGCATCTTCCAGGCCAAGGGCCACGGCTACAGCGCGCTGGAGCTGCTGGGCGGTGACCCGGCCCTGGCCGCGCCGTTCATGGGCGGTGAGTTCGCCACCATCTACCTGTCGCCCAAAGACTACCACCGCGTGCATATGCCGCTGGCCGGTACCTTGCGCGAGATGGTCTATGTGCCGGGTCGCCTGTTCTCGGTCAACCAGACCACTGCGGAAAACGTTCCAGAGCTGTTCGCTCGTAATGAGCGCGTGGTCTGCCTGTTCGACACCGAGCGCGGGCCAATGGCCGTGGTGCTGGTAGGGGCGATGATCGTGGCCTCGATCGAAACCGTCTGGGCGGGCCTGGTCACGCCACCGAAGCGTGAGCTGAAGACCTTCCGTTATGACGAAGCCAGCCGGGCGCCGATTCATTTGGAGAAAGGTGCCGAATTGGGCCGTTTCAAGCTGGGTTCGACGGCGATCGTGCTGTTCGGGCCAGAGCAGGTGAAGTGGGCCGAGAGCCTGGGTGCTGGATCGGCGGTGCGCATGGGCCAGCAATTGGCTGTGCCTAGCCAAGCCTGACCGTAGCGCAAAGAAAAGGCCCCGCATGACATCAGTCGTGCGGGGCCTTTTTCATTTTTGGGCCGCTTTGCGCCCCTTCGCGGGCGAGCCCGCTCCCACAAGGTTCAGCGGCGCTGCAAAAACCTGTGGGAGGGGCTTGTCGAGGCGTCGAACCGCCGCAAAGCGGCCCCATTACAGTATCGGATCAGCCGCGAGCGTCGCGATCGCGCAAGCCAAGCAGATACAGCACGCCATCCAAGCCAAGGGTAGAAATCGCCTGTTTGGCCGACTGACGCACCAGCGGCTTGGCGCGGAAGGCAACCCCCAGCCCCGCCAGCGACAGCATCGGCAAATCATTGGCGCCGTCGCCCACGGCGATAGTCTGCGCCAGTTGCAGGCCTTCCTTGCTCGCCAGCTCCTGGAGCAGATCAGCTTTGCGCTGCGCGTCGACGATCGGCTCGATGGCCACGCCAGTCACTTTGCCGTCGACCACTTCCAGCTCGTTGGCAAACACATAGTCGATGCCCAGACGCGCTTGCACCTGCTTGGCAAAATAGGTGAAGCCGCCCGACAGAATTGCCGTTTTATAGCCCAGACGCTTGAGCTCGGTGAACAGGTTCTCAGCACCTTCAGTCAGCCGCAGCGAGGCGCCGATCTCATCCAGCACGCCCACGTCGAGCCCCTTGAGCAGCGCCATCCGCTCCTTGAAGCTGGCGCGGAAATCCAACTCGCCGCGCATCGCCCGCTCAGTGATCGCGGCCACTTGTTCGCCGACGCCGGCAGCCTTGGCCAACTCGTCGATCACTTCGGCCTCGATCAGGGTCGAGTCCATGTCGAACACTGCCAGGCGGCGGTTGCGGCGGAACAGGTCGTCCTTCTGGAAGGCGATATCAACCGCCAGCTCTTGCGACAGGGCGAAGAACTCGGCACGCAGGGCTTGGGCATCGCTCGGCTCGCCGCGTACGGAAATTTCCAGGCAGGCCTTGCCCTTCTCTGTTGGCGCATCCAGCACCACCCGGGCGGAGAGACGCTCGATCCGCTCGATAGTCAGGCCATATTGGCTGATCACCGCACTGACCCGTTGCAACTGCTCCGGGGTGACCTTGCGGCTGAGCAAGGTAACGATCTGCCGCGCCTCGCCCTGGCTATCGGCCCAATGCTGGTAATCGGCCTCGGAAATCGGCGTGTAACGCGCTTGCAGGTTGAGCTCGTGGGCCTTGGCTTGCACGCTTTGCAGCAGCTGGGTGGCCACTTCGTTGTCAGGGATGTCGACCAGGATGCCGAACGACAAGGTGCCGTGCATGACCGCCAGGCCGATGTCGAGGATGTTCACACCGCCCTGGAGCAGGACGCCGGTGATGGCGGCAGTGAGACCGGGACGGTCCTCACCGGTGATGTTGATCAGGACGATTTCGCGCACAACCTGGCTCCGACTTCGATGAAAAATGCGCATTCTACCGATTTTCCATGACTATCGGGCGCCGCTGATACTTTGCCGACAAATCCCGGCTCGCTATACTGCGCAGCACTTTCTCGCCATAAAGAGCCGCGCTCTGTGAACCGGCCCACGCCCGTTAAACCCGATAACTTCTTCCTGATGATCTTCCGTGCCCTGCGCCAGCGTCGCGTTCCCCTGGCACTGCGTATCGCCAGCACCAACATTTTTTTGGTGGCGCTGGCGCTGGTGATCTATGCCTGCGTGATGGGCCTGCAGTTCAAGCAGGCCATGCACGAGCAGGCCGATGCGCTAGGGCAGAGCCTGACCATCCAGACCGCTACCTCGGCTACCGAGCTGCTGGTGTCCAACGACATCCTCAGCCTCAATGTGCTGCTGGGCAACCTGGTGAAGAACCCGCTGGTGGCTCACGCGGCGATCTACAGCGTCGACAACCGCATCCTTGCCGAGGCTGGCCAACGGCCGAAAAACAGCCTGCTGGGTGAGGCGGAAGGCCTTTATCAGACCAAGATCACCTTCCAGGATGTCACTGCCGGGCAGCTGCGTATCAGCCTGGACATGAGCCAATTCCAGCAGCCCATGCTGATCAGCCTGCAAAGCATGGGCATTCTGGCGGCAATCCTGCTGGCGCTGGCGCTGACCTTGAGCCTGCGCCTGGGCCGCTTCATCTCCACACCGCTGTTGCAACTGCGGGTCTGGCTACGTGATCCGCACCCCTATACCCCGGCGATCGATCGCCAGGACGAAATCGGCGATATCGCCCGTCAATTGCATGCCCGCCTTGCCCCTCCTCCACCGCCAGAACCGGAGGAAGAGGACGACGACGAAGAAGCGTTCGACGATTTGCACGATACCCCCGTCGTCGCCAAAGCTGCGCCACGGGCAAAAGTGGCAGCGCATGATGACGACGAAGACGATGAAGCCTTTGCGGGCCTGATCGACATCGAAGAGCCGCGCGCCAAACCTGCGCCGGTCGAATCTGACGAGCCGCAATACACCGCCGTGCTCGCCGTGCAGTTGGGCTCGCAGGAGCAACTGCGGCGCCTGCCACGCACCCGCCTGACCGAGCTGCTCGAACGCTACACCGATTGCCTGGAACAGGCGGCGTCGCTGTATGAGGGAGAAACTCACACCCTCAACGATGGCAGCACACTGCTGCTGTTCCACAGCCGCGACAGCGGCGAGGACTACCTGACCAACGCTATCTGCTGCGGCGAGCTGCTGCGCGCCCTGGGCCATGCCCTGCAAATTGAAGTGGCGGACAGCGGGATTACCCTGCAGCTGCAATTGGGCCTGGTGTTGGCCGATGACCTGCAAGGCCTGGAGCAGGTCGATTTGCTGATGGCGGAGAAAGCCCAGGACGCCTTGGCGCTGTCGCAGCACAGCCGCAACCTGCTGCTGGTAGAGCGCCAGATCAGTGACGACACCCTGGTTCGTCAGCGCGCGCGTATCCGCCCAATCGCCAGCCCTGAAGGGGCTTGCTGCGTGGAGCGCTTGATGGAACCCTATCCGTCGATGCTGGAGCGGCAGTTGGCGCGGATGCACGAGCGGCGCGTCTGAGGTCAGCTAGACATCCCAATCGGCCGGCCACAAAAAAGCCCGCATCTGCGCGCAATGCTATTCACTTAAGACTCGTCTCGTATGCATTGGGGCCGCTTTGCGCCCCTTCGCGGGCAAGCCCGCTCCCACAGATACAGCGCCGCTGTGACGGTAGGCGCCGTACCTGTGGGAGCGGGCTTGCCCGCGAAGGGGCGCAAAGCGGCCCCAAAATTTTAAGTGAATAGCATTGCGCGCAGATGCGGGCTTTTTTGTGGCTGGAAGATCAGAACCGATAGACTTCCATATCGGTGCGAATTGGCGAAGCCATTGGAATCTTCGACTTCTCCCGCTCTTTCTTCACTTGAACCGGCGCGGCAGGCTTCTTCGGCGCCTCTTCAGCAATCGCCGGCTGGTTGGCCAACGGCTTGACGGCGCTGCTCAGCTGCTCGGCGAGCTTCTGCAGCAACTGGCCCTGGGCCTGCACCTGGGAAGACTCCGTGCCCTCATGCTGCTGCTCAAGGTGGACGATACGGTTGTCACGTACGTTGCCGCGACGATCAAGCAGACGCCACTGGGCATCGAGGATCGCCGGCTGGTTCTTGCCCGAATCGAGCCGGGTAATCGACAGCAATACCTGCACGTCCGGCGCAAAGCCAGTGCTCGCTGGGGCCAGCACGACCCGCTGACTGTCCAGACGCCAGGCCAGCTGACGGACCAGTAACTGGTCGATATCCGACGAAAGGCTGCCCGCCCAACGACCATCCGTCGCAGAAGTCAGGCTGCCATCAGCCTGGCGCTGCAAGAAGGTTTCGCGTTGCAGATAGTCGGCAACCGACACAGGACCGAGCACCACAGCCATGCCCGCGCTTTGCGAAGGCTGGCCAGGATCACCGCTGTCGAGCTGATACAGGGCAACCGGCTGGTGCATGCTGCACCCGCTCAGGCCCAACAGGCCAGTCATCAACAGCGCAAATGGAAGGCGCAGAAATTTCATCATCCCATCCAAGCGGCCGCCCTCGGCACACCGCAGTGATACACATGTAGATTCTTTTGGGCGCACAGCCACGCCGGCGCCACAGGGGCACTATCATCCGCGAAATAGCCGTCCGACTCCAGTGTTTCCGCCGGTAACAACGCCGAAATTGCCACTTCAGACAATTCGCACGGCTAGCTGGAAGTTTCCACCAGCAACCCGTCGACCCGCTGGAAGCCGCGTGGCAGCTTGCTGCCGCGTCGACCGCGCTCACCTTTATAGTGCTCCAGATCGTCAGGTTTCAGAGACAGGGTACGCTTGCCAGCCTGCAATACAAGGGTCGCCCCCTCGGCAATCACGGCCAGATCGGTAACGTATTCCTCTCGGCTGGCCACCCGATCGCCTGGCACGCCGATAATCTTGTTGCCCTTGCCCTTGCCCAGTTGCGGCAGGTCGGCAACCTTGAACACCAACAGCCGGCCTTCGGTGGTCACCGCTGCCAGCCAGTCCTGCTCGCGGTCGGCCACCGGACGCGGGGTCATC
This sequence comes from Pseudomonas sp. BT-42-2, assembly GCF_025847435.2. Taxonomy (NCBI): domain Bacteria; kingdom Pseudomonadati; phylum Pseudomonadota; class Gammaproteobacteria; order Pseudomonadales; family Pseudomonadaceae; genus Pseudomonas; species Pseudomonas sp. BT-42-2. The sequence continues at coordinate 106,148 of NZ_JAOYTM010000018.1, read as the reverse complement.
ACCTTGGCGCCGTTGGGTAGGCTGAGCAGGCCCTTGCCGGCCTTGTTCTTGGCCTGCAAATCCTCGCCCTTGACCACGAAGCCGTAACCGGCGTCGGAGGCAACCACGTACAGCGCATCATCCTCGGGCAGCAATACGCATTCGAACGTAGCCCCAGGCGGTGGCGTCAACCGGCCAGTAAGCGGCTCGCCCTGCCCCCGCGCCGATGGCAGGGTATGTGCCGCCACCGAATAGCTGCGCCCGGTCGAATCGATGAGCACGGCAAACTGGTTGGAACGGCCAGCGGCAGCGGCCTTGAAGCCATCGCCCGCCTTGTAGGAGAGACCGGTGGCGTCGATATCGTGGCCCTTGGCGCAACGCACCCAGCCTTTTTCCGACAGCACCACAGTGACCGGCTCGGTCGGCATCAGCTCGTTTTCCGAAAGCGCCTTGGCTTCGGCGCGCTCGACTATCGGAGAACGGCGCTCGTCGCCATAGGTTTCGGCGTCCTTGATCAGCTCGCTGCGCACCAGTTTGCGCAGTTTGGCGTCGCTGCCCAGCAGGGCCTGCAACTTGGCTTGCTCCTTGAGCAGTTCGTCCTGCTCGCCACGGATCTTCATCTCTTCCAGACGTGCCAACTGACGCAGGCGGGTCTCGAGGATGTAGTCGGCCTGGATTTCGGTCAGGTCGAAGCGGGCAATCAGCGCCTGCTTGGGGTGCTCCTCGGTGCGGATGATGTGGATCACTTCATCGAGGTTGAGGAACGCTGTGAGCAAACCGTCCAACAGGTGCAGACGTTTCTCGACCTTGTCCAAGCGGTGCTGCAGCCGGCGACGCACGGTGCCAATACGGAATTGCAGCCATTCTTGCAGCAGCACGCGCAGGTTCTTCAACTGCGGGCGGCCGTCCAGGCCAATGATATTGACGTTGACCCGGTAGCTGCTCTCAAGGTCTGTGGTGGCGAACAGATGCTGCATCAGCTCGTCGGCATCCACCCGGTTGGAACGCGGGATGATGACGATGCGGCACGGGTTCTCGTGGTCCGACTCGTCACGCAGGTCAGCGACCATCGGCAGCTTCTTGGCCTGCATCTGCGCAGCGATCTGCTCCAGCACCTTGGCCCCGGAGACCTGGTGTGGCAGCGCGGTAACGACGATGTCGCCATCCTCGACGCGGTAGACGGCGCGCATGCGGATCGAACCACGGCCGCTCTCGTAGATCTTGAGAAGATCGGCGCGCGGCGTGATGATCTCGGCTTCAGTCGGATAGTCCGGACCCTGGATGTGCTCGCACAGCTGCTCGACAGTGGCCTTGGGCTCATCGAGCAAACGCACGCAGGCGCTGGCCACTTCGCGCAGGTTATGCGGCGGCACGTCGGTGGCCATGCCCACGGCGATGCCGGTGGTGCCGTTGAGCAGAATGTTCGGCAGGCGCGCAGGCAGCACGGACGGCTCCTGCAAGGTGCCGTCGAAGTTCGGCACCCAATCGACGGTGCCTTGGCCTACTTCACTGAGCAGGACTTCGGAGTAACGTGACAGCCGTGCCTCGGTGTAACGCATGGCGGCGAACGACTTCGGATCGTCCGGCGCACCCCAGTTGCCCTGGCCATCGACCAGGGTATAGCGGTAGCTGAACGGCTGGGCCATCAGCACCATGGCTTCATAGCAGGCCGAATCGCCGTGCGGGTGGAACTTACCGAGCACGTCACCGACGGTACGCGCCGATTTCTTGTGCTTGGAATCGGCATCCAGCCCCAACTCGCTCATGGCATAGACGATGCGCCGCTGGACCGGCTTGAGGCCGTCGCCGATGTGCGGCAGGGCGCGGTCCATGATCACGTACATGGAGTAGTTGAGGTAGGCCTGTTCGGTGAAGTCAGCCAGGGAGCGGCGTTCGACGCCGTCGAGACTGAGTTCCAGTGAGTCGCTCATGCGGGCCTCGTCATTTCAGGTTCTGGCGCAACAGCATGCTGCCGCCGCGCTGGGTAAATTCAAGTTGTTTGAGGGCGCTCATGCCCAGCAGCACGGTCTCGCCGTCCAGGCCTGGGACCACCAGGGCGCGCACGCCCTGCAGGCGGATATCGCCCAGTTGCAGGCTGTCCAGACGGGTCCGATAGCCTTCGGTACGACCGTTGGCGGTACTGAGGATCACCGGCGCGCCGCGCTGTAGTTGCAAGTCCTTGGCCAACGACTCGGGAATCGCCACATCGGTGGCGCCGGTATCGAGCATGAATCGCACGCCTTTGCCGTTGATCGCGCCATCGGCGACGAAATGGCCCTGGCCGTTGCTTAACAGCCGTACTTCGATAAAACCTTCGCCGTGCTCGGACTGCGGCTGGGCATTGGGGTTTTGCTGGCGGTCTTCCCACTGGCCGAAAAAGCGCGTAGCCAGGAACATGGCCGCCGCCCAGGCGACCACCATCAGCACCTTGCCCGCGCGCTTGCCGGCCGGTTGGCTCATGGCTTGGCGCTCCAGCCGCCTTCAGGCGCCGCGAAGCGCCAGACGATCGGACGGGTTTCACCATCGGCGCGGTCGCCGTTGTTATTGTCCAAACCGATCCAGGCGCCCTTGGCATCGATCACCAGGGCTTCGGCGAGACCGAACGGTTGATCGTAGCGGCGTGAATCTTCCAGTGCCTCGACTGCGAACGACCAGCAACGCTCGACCTTGCCCGTATCGGCATCCCGGCGACAGACGCGGAAGGCGTTACGCTCCAGGGTAAACAGCTTGCCGTCGTACCAGGCGAGATCGGCGAAGTCGCGTGACAGCGCCCGGGGATTGGGCATCTGCGGCGGCTGCATTTCGACCCCGGCCTCGCTGAGCAGCACGCAACTGCGCCCGCACGTCCACACCGACTGCTGGCGATGGATCGCCACCAGGCCACGCCGCTCGCGCTCGGCAGCCAACCACAGGCGGTCGCCCGCCGGATTGATCGCCAGGCCCTCGAACAGCGCATTGAAGTGCAGCAGCATGCCGCTGGCCCGCGCCTGGCGGACCATGGCCGGGTCGATCTTCAACCAGTCAGGTTCTCCCTCGACCGGCACTTGCAGCACCGCCGCGTGGGCTTCGCTGACCAGATAGAAGTTGCCCGCCTGATCACAAGTGATGCCCTCGTAATCGAGCTCGCCACCACGAATGTAGGAAACCGCCCAGTTGCGCGACTTCAAGCCCCAGGGCAAGCCACTTTCCGGCACTGGCGGCGGCGTGAAGGTCAGCGCCTGGGCGCGCCAGACGCCGTTGTGCTGGTCCATGCGGTAAATGCGGTCGTCGTCACGGTCCGAGACGCCCCACAGCGCGCCGCGGCACCAGGCCAGGCCAGACAAATTGCCGCCGCGCATGCCGTCGATCGGATGCTCGGCAGTCAATTTCAGCTCTGGCCAGTTGCCCGCGAAGCTTGGAAGCGCAACCAGCGCCAGCACCGCTGTCAGGAGCAGACGGATCAAACCATGACCTCAGCCAGGTTACCTTTGGTTTCCAGCCAGCTCTTGCGATCGCCCGCACGTTTTTTCGCCAGTAGCTTATCCATCAGCTCGCACGTGGCTTGGACGTCATCCAGGGTCAACTGGACCAGGCGGCGGGTGTTCGGGTCCATGGTGGTCTCGCGCAGCTGCGGCGGGTTCATCTCACCCAGGCCTTTGAAGCGGGTGACCTGTGGCTTGCCGCGCTTCTTCTCGGCCACCAGGCGGTCGAGGATGCCGTCACGCTCAGGTTCGTCGAGGGCGTAGTAGATCTCTTTGCCCAGGTCGATGCGATACAGCGGCGGCATCGCCACGTAGACATGCCCGGCCTCGACCAGCGGGCGGAAGTGCTGGACGAACAGCGCGCACAGCAGGGTCGCGATGTGCAGGCCGTCGGAGTCGGCGTCGGCAAGAATGCAGATCTTGCCGTAGCGCAGCTGGGTCAGGTCGGTGGCACCTGGATCGACGCCAATGGCCACGGCAATGTTGTGCACTTCCTGGCTGGCCAGGACTTCACCGCCATCGACTTCCCAGGTGTTGAGGATCTTGCCGCGCAGCGGCAGGATCGCCTGGAACTCTTTATCCCGCGCCTGCTTGGCCGAGCCACCGGCCGAGTCACCCTCGACCAGGAACAGCTCGGAGCGCATCGGGTCTTGCCCGGCGCAGTCGGCCAGCTTGCCAGGCAGAGCCGGGCCTTGAGTGACGCGCTTGCGCTCGACCTTCTTGCTCGCCTTGAGGCGCCGGCCGGCGTTGCTGATGGCCAGTTCGGCCAATTGCATGCCCAGCTCTGGGTGGGCATTGAGCCACAGGCTGAAGGCGTCCTTGACCACGCCGGAGACGAACGCAGCGGCCTCGCGCGAGGATAGACGTTCTTTGGTCTGGCCGGAGAACTGCGCCTCCTGCATCTTCATCGACAGCACGAAGCTGATGCGCTCCCAAACATCTTCCGGAGCCAGCTTGACCCCACGCGGCAGCAGGTTGCGGAATTCGCAGAACTCGCGCATGGCATCGAGCAGGCCTTGGCGCAGGCCGTTGACATGGGTGCCGCCTTGGGCAGTGGGGATCAGGTTGACGTAGCTTTCCTGAACGCTGTCGCCGCCTTCCGGCAGCCACAGCAAGGCCCAGTCGACGGCTTCCTTGTTGCCGGCCAGGCTGCCGCAGAACGGCTCATCGGGCAGGCGCTGGAACTCGCTGACCGAGTCGACCAGGTAGGAGCGCAGGCCGTCTTCATAGTGCCATTCGACTTTCTCGCCGCTGGCCTTGTCCTCGAAGCTGATCGACAAACCTGGGCAAAGCACGGCCTTGGCCTTGAGCACATGCTTGAGGCGGCTGATGGAGAACTTCGGCGAGTCGAAGTACTTGGGGTCAGGGCTGAAATAGACGCTGGTGCCGGTGTTACGTTTGCCGACGCTGCCAACCACTTCCAGTTCCGTGGCCTTGAAGCCATCGGCGAAGGTCATCTGGTACTCGTTGCCGTCGCGCTTGACCCGCACGCGGACCTCGGTCGACAAGGCGTTGACCACCGAAATACCGACCCCGTGCAGGCCGCCGGAGAACTGGTAGTTCTTGTTGGAGAACTTACCGCCGGCGTGCAGTTTGGTGAGAATCAATTCGACGCCAGAGACGCCCTCTTCGGGGTGAATGTCCACCGGCATGCCGCGACCGTCGTCGCTGACTTCCAGCGAGTGGTCGGCGTGCAGGATCACCTGGATCGAGCGGGCGTGCCCGGCCAGGGCTTCGTCGACACTGTTGTCGATGACTTCCTGGGCCAAGTGGTTCGGCCGGCTGGTGTCGGTGTACATGCCCGGCCGCTTGCGAACCGGGTCGAGGCCGGAGAGGACTTCGATGGCGTCTGCGTTATAGGCGCTAGCGCTGGGATTGGCCATGGGTTCTCGTCGTCAGTCTGGTGAATGCGAAAAAATCAAAATACAGAAAAATCGAACGCCGCGTACTGCCCGCGGGCAATTCCGGCGAAGGCCAGCAAGGCCGGCAGGCGCTGGCTGAAGCCCTGGAAGCTGTGATCGCCGCCGGCTTCGATACGCAAGGCGCAGGCCCGGTAATAACGCTCGGCCTGACGATAGTCCAGGGTTTCATCGGCCGTCTGCAACCACACTTGATAGCGCTCGGCGTCGGTTGGCGCCGGCACTTCCAGCTCGGCCAGCGCCTGCACGTGGTCCAGGGTCAGTTCCCAGGACTCATCGGTGTACAGGTTGCGCTGGGTGCCCAGGTAGCCGTCGAACAGCCGGTGCGGGGCGACCGCCGGGTTGATCAGCAGGGCCTTGAGGCCATGCTGCTCGGCCAGATGGGTGGCATAGTAGCCGCCGAGCGAACTGCCGACCAGCAAGGGCGCGCCGAGCTCGGCGATAGCGGCTTGCAGCTGAGCGATCGCCTGGCGCGGGTGATGGTGCAGCGCCGGCACTCGCAGCTGCTCGGCCAGGCCCAACTGCTGCATCACTGCCTCAAGCTGGCGCGCCTTGGTCGACAGCGGCGAGCTGTTGAAACCGTGGATATAAAGGATCGAACCCGACATGCTGCCCCCGTGGCGATTGCGATGCACCCGTCAGTGTGGGAGCAGGACGCGCAGTGTAGCGCGTTCGCCGGGCGTTGGCGCAGCATCGGGATTTTCGCAACAAATTCTTCAAATCAAGCGCCACCCGCTCCTACAAATGTTGGGGGCGGTGTTCAGTAGCCGGGGCTGTCGAAATCCAGGGTCACGAGGAAATCCCGCGCCCGCTCCACGCCCGTCTCCAGCCGCCCATCGGCGTGCAGGCGCAACCAGCGATACCCCGGCTGCTCTTCGCTGACCTTGAACTCCTCACTACCCGGCGCGAACTGGATGCAGGTGGACGGCGTGGCCAGCAGGCGCAACCCGTCGCGCTGCTCATCCCATGGCTGGTGGATATGCCCCCAGAGCAAGGCCTTCACCCGAGGCTGGCGCAGGCGTGCGAGCAACTCATCGGCGTTGCGCAGGCCGATCGGCGCGATCCAGGCGCAGCCGATGTCCACCGGCTGGTGGTGGCAGCACACCAGGCAATGCCGCTCGCCCGCACCCGCCAATGCAGCATCGAGCGCTGCCAGTTGCGCAGGCTCGAGCAAGCCATGGGTCGCCCCGGCCACCGCCGAGTCGAGCATGACGATGCGCCAGGCGCCGATGTCGGTCACCACCCGCACCAGTGCCGGCGCCACTTCGGCCATTACCCGCGCCTCGTCGTGGTTACCCGGCAACCAACGGGTCGGCACGTCGAGCACCGCGGTCAGTTCGCGGAACGCCTCGTAGGACGCCACGCTGCCATCCTGGGACAGATCGCCCGTGCACAACAACAGGTCGATACGCGGCTGCTCCCGGCGCACTTGGGCGATCACATGACTCAGGCTGTCGCGCGTATTGAGGCCCAGCAAGGTACCCGCCGGGTCAGCGAACAGGTGAGCGTCGGTCAGTTGCACCACATGGATGGGCGCGGGGGGATGGTTGGGCTGCGGCAACGGCCGTCTCCTCAAGCGGATTCAGCGCGATTATCGCCTGTGCAGGGTTTCGAGCAAACACTCGAAACCGACCCAGCTCACATTTTCAGCGTACGGCTGCCAGCTCATGGCCGCAGGCCAGGCAGTGACTCAGCCATTCACCGAGGAATAGGTTGAGCTGGGCCTTTTCGTCCGGCTGGTGCATGCCGGTATTGGGGTACGGATAAATGCTGCGCAAACGCCGCGCGTGCTCGGCGCTGACCACCTCGGCCATGCGCGCATCGTGGTAGACCTGCACTTCCAGCTGCGGCACCGGCAGCCACGGCAGGCTGTGCTCCTGGCGCACGCGCAGGGTAGTGGTATAGGGACAGGTCAGCACCACTTCGAGCACCAGCACGCCAAGCATCTGGTCGCCCTGGGTCATGCCAATGCGGCGCGAGCTCTGTGTGCTGCGCATATCGGGCAGCAAGCGCATCAGCCGGGCATAGTTGGCCTCGCAGGCTGATTGCAGCCCGACCAGGTCGACCCGATAACGCTCGCGCAACAGGTTCACTTCCACATACCTCGTACTTCGTCACGGTTGAGCGCCAGCCATTGCAGGCCGATGATCGCTGCGGCGTTACAGATGCGGCCATCGCGCACCGCCTGCAAGGCATCTTCGAACGACCAGACCGTTACCCGGATATCCTCGCCCTCTTCCTCCAACCCATGCAAGCCACCCGCGCCCTCGCTGACGCAGCGCCCCAGGTACAGGTGAACGTACTCATCGCTGCCACCGGGCGAGGGGAAGTACTTGGTCATTGGCCACAGGGCAGAGAAGGTCAACCCGGCTTCTTCTTCGGCCTCGCGGTGGGCGACTTCCTCCGGCTGTTCATCCTTGTCGATCAGCCCGGCGACCATTTCGATCAGCCAAGGATTGGCGACTTTGCCCATGGCGCCCGCACGAAACTGCTCGATCAGCACCACTTCATCGCGCTGCGGATCGTAGGGCAGCACGCAGACCGCATCATGGCGCACGAACAGCTCGCGGCTGATCTCGCGTCCCATGCCACCGGCGAACAGCTCGTGGCGCAGGTGCACCTTGTCGAGCCGGTAAAAGCCTTGGAAGCAGTTCTCGCGCTTGACGATCTGGACCGCCTGGGGCAGCGAATTTGACGTATCTGTCATTGGAATCCTCATGACCTCGTGTACCGCATCGCGCCATCCTACTCTGCGTCCGGCTGGGTTTCATCCCTTTCAAGCGACCGTTCATGCGTTCGGGACAGGCAGTAATCTCTCTGATAGCTTAGTGGCGAACCGAAGGCTTTGCCGACGGTCCAAGGCCGACTATTGCTGTTCTACAAGGATCATCATGACGCTTGTCAAACTGACTTCCGTGGCTGTGCTGGCCGTGGCGCTGAGCGCCTGCCAGAGCCTGTTCACGCCCAACTATCGGGCCCCGCTCGAGGTCAAGCGCGACGCCTGGGAGCACGTCAAGCCGGGCTGCAGCGAAAGCGACTGCCCGCTGGTGAACATCGACACCATTCACTTCCCCGACCTGCCCAAGCTCGACGCCATCGTCGAACGCCGCCTGCTGCAACTGACCGAGGACAACCAGCGCAGCAGCGCGCCGACCTCGCTCAAGGCCTATGAAGATCAGTACCTGGCCAGCGCCGACAAGCGCAACAGCAGCTATTTGCAAGCCAAGGTACGCGAGCAGCATGACGGGCTGGTGATCATCGAGCTGTCCAGTTATCTGGACAGCGGTGGTGCCCATGGCATGCCTGGGCGCGGTTTCATCAACTACTCGCGCAAGCAGGACAAGGTCCTGACCCTGCAAGACATGCTGGTGCCGGGCCAGGAAGAGACGTTCTGGAAAACCGTCGAAGAGTCGCACCGTGCCTGGATGATCAGTACCGGCATGGACAAGGACCCGGAATTCGTCAAGACCTGGCCCTTCAAGAAGTCCCCGCACATCGCCCTGACCTACGGTGCGGTCGTGGTGAAGTACGAGGTCTATGCCATCGCGCCCTATTCCATGGGCCACATCGAGCTTAAAATCCCTTACCCACGCCTGAACGGCGTGCTCAAGCCTGAGCTGTTTCCCGGACGCGGCTAAGGTTTAGCAGCCCGTATAGCACCCCTGCCAGCAGCACTGCTGGCAGGGTCGCGCCCACCTCTGGCGCCTGGCTGGCCATTACGTGATAGGCCGCCACTCCCACCACCCAGGCCAGCAGCGCCTGCCAGTGCAGACCTTCGACCCGCAGCGGCATCTGTCGACGGCGAATCACGAAGTGATCCATCAGCACCACGCCGAACAGCGGCGCGAACACCGAACCGATCAGCAGCAGGAAGTTCTCGTACTGGGCCAGTGGCGCCAGGTAGGCGATCAGCGTGCACAGCACACCAATGGCCAACGCCAGGTGCTCGACCTTCAGGCGCACCAGCAACCCGCTCGAGACCGCGCCGGAATGGATATCGGCGAAGGCGTTTTCGGTTTCATCGAGCAGAATCAGCAGCAGCGGGATACCAAGACCGGCACCGGCCAGCGCCAGCAACAACGCATTGGCTTCGCCACTTGGGGCGAACGCCAGGGTGTAGGCCACGCCCAGGCTCATCAACCAAGCGTTACCCAGCAAATAACCCAGCGCGGTACCGGCGAACACCCGGCTGGCGCGCTGGGCGAAGCGCGAGTAGTCGGCAATCAGCGGCAACCACGACAGCGGCATGGCAATCACGATGTCAAAACCCACTGCCAGCGACATCGAGCCATCGCCGGCACGGTTCCAGATCTGGGCCAGATCGGCCTTGGCGAACAGGTTCCAGGTCAGCCACAGGCAGGCGCCGAGCAACAGCCAGATGCCCCACTTGCGCAGGATCTTGCGCACGAACGTCAGCGGTCCGCAGATCGCCAACAATGTGGCCAGGGCGCCGAAGCACAGGGTCCATAGCAACGGGCTGGTCCAGGCACTGCCTTCACCGAAGGCGCGTGCCGAGAGCAGGCTGGCGGCGTCGCGCATGACGATGATCTCGAACGAGCCCCAGCCGATCAGTTGCAGCAGGTTGAGCACTGCCGGCAAGCGCGCGCCATGTCCACCCAAGGTCAGGCGCAGCGTGCCCATGGCCGACAGGCCGGTGTCGCTGCCGATCACCCCGGCGGCCGCCAGCAGCAACACGCCTGCCGCCGTGCCAAGGACGATGGCCAGGACCGCGCCAGCCAGGCCCAGGCCTGGGGCGAGCATGGCGCCGACTTGTAGCACCATCAAGCCGGTGCCGAGGGAGAACCACAGGACGAACAGGTCGCGAGCGCCGAACAGGCGTTGGCCGGCGGGAATCGGGTGATCGGGGGAAAAGTGGCTGGGGGTGCTCATGCGTTGACTCGCCGCAAAGGTTGGAGTGGGGGAACGCGGGAGCAGGCTTGCCCCGCGATAGCGTCAGCAGGTGCAGCTTGGTTGCCTGCACTGACGCTATCGCGGGGCAAGCCCGTTCCCACGATTGATCAAGCCCTGAAAGCCACTAGACTTTCTGGTACAGCTGGCTACCTGCCTGGCGGAACCGCTCGGACTGCTCGCGCATGCCCTGCTCAACCGACACATCCACGGCATCGATCCGCTGGTTGGCAGCGTACTCGCGAACTTCCTGGGTGATCTTCATGGAGCAGAACTTCGGCCCGCACATCGAGCAGAAGTGCGCGACCTTGGCCGATTCCTTGGGCAGGGTCTCGTCGTGGAACGCACGCGCGGTGTCAGGGTCCAGACCAAGGTTGAACTGGTCTTCCCAGCGGAACTCGAACCGCGCCTTGGACAAGGCGTTGTCGCGAATCTGTGCGCCCGGATGGCCCTTGGCAAGGTCGGCGGCATGCGCGGCGATCTTGTAGGTGATGATGCCGGTCTTGACGTCATCCTTGTTCGGCAAGCCCAGGTGTTCCTTGGGCGTCACGTAGCAGAGCATGGCGCAACCGAACCAGCCGATCATCGCCGCACCGATACCGGAGGTGATGTGGTCGTAGCCCGGCGCAATGTCGGTGGTCAGTGGGCCGAGGGTGTAGAACGGCGCCTCGTCGCAGCACTCCAGCTGCTTGTCCATGTTTTCCTTGATCAGTTGCATCGGCACATGCCCTGGGCCTTCGATCATGCACTGCACGTCGTGCTTCCAGGCGATCTTGGTCAACTCGCCGAGCGTCTCCAGCTCACCGAATTGAGCCTCGTCGTTGGCATCGGCAATCGAACCCGGACGCAGGCCATCACCTAGCGAGAAGCTGACGTCGTAGGCCTTCATGATCTGGCAGATTTCATCGAAATGGGTATAGAGGAAGTTTTCCTGGTGATGCGCCAGGCACCACTTGGCCATGATCGAGCCGCCGCGGCTGACGATGCCGGTCACCCGCTTGGCAGTCAGCGGCACGTAGCGCAGCAGCACGCCGGCGTGAATGGTGAAGTAGTCCACGCCCTGCTCGGCCTGTTCGATCAGGGTGTCGCGGAACAGCTCCCAAGTCAGGTCCTCGGCCACCCCGCCGACTTTTTCCAGGGCCTGGTAGATCGGCACGGTACCGATCGGCACCGGCGAGTTGCGGATGATCCACTCGCGGGTTTCGTGAATGTGCTTGCCGGTGGACAGGTCCATCACCGTGTCCGAACCCCAACGGATGCCCCAGGTCAGCTTGGCGACTTCTTCCTCGATCGAAGAACCCAGGGCGCTGTTGCCGATGTTGCCGTTGATCTTCACCAGGAAGTTACGGCCGATGATCATCGGCTCGAGTTCGGTGTGGTTGATGTTGGCCGGAATGATCGCGCGGCCGCGGGCGATTTCTTCACGGACGAACTCAGGGGTGATTTCTTTCGGGATGCTGGCACCGAAGCTGTGGCCGGCATGCTGCTGGCTGAGCAGGCCGGCGGCGCGGGCCTCTTGCAGCTTCATGTTCTCGCGGATGGCGACGTATTCCATCTCGGCGGTGATGATGCCCTGGCGCGCGTAGTGCATCTGCGTGACGTTGGCGCCGGCCTTGGCCCGGCGCGGGTTACGCACGTGGGCAAAGCGCAGTTTGGTCAGCTCGGCGTCGTTCAGGCGCTGCTGGCCGAAGTTCGAGCTCAGGCCTTCGAGGCGCTCGGTGTCACCGCGGTCGTCGATCCAGGCCGAGCGCACATCGCCCAGGCCCTTGCGCACATCGATGATGACCTCAGGGTCGGTGTACGGGCCAGAGGTGTCATACACCAGCACCGGCGCGTTGCTTTCGCCGCCGAAATCGGTGGGGGTGTCATCCAGGCTGATTTCACGCATGGGTACGCGAATGTCGGGGCGCGAGCCTTGGACATAGACCTTGCGGGAACGGGTGAAGGGTTGCACGGACTGCTGATCGACTTGCGCCGATTCGCTGAGGTTGATCGTTTTTTCTTGTTTGCTCATCACAGGCTCCAGACGGCTTCCTAGCGGCGGAATGTCGGGGAGAACCTGAATGACGCGGACGCAGCCCTAGAGGGGTGCAGTGCCGGATACCTGGAGTGCCATTGAGCGTGTGAGCTGCTCGACAAATCCCGGACCTGGCACAAGAGACTCGCCGGGAAAGCGAGAAATCTTGTTCCCTACGCAGGCGTTAACCTGATCAGGTTCAACGGGATCCGCACCTATGCGATCTCAGCCTTTGCTTCAAGGCACCCCGACAAGAACATGCGCAGTCTAGACTGGAGTGGCAGCTCAAGCCAAGAGTGCTTGTGACACGGATGATGAAAGGCGCAACTGACCGATTGTTGCCGGCGGCGCGCGGCACTACACTGGCCCATCGCTCGAAACTCAACAGTTCAGTAATTCAAACTCGTACAAGGATTGCCCTATGCTGCGCAAACTTTCACTGGCGATTGCCGTGTCTTGTGCGTCCAACGGAGCGGTATGGGCAGCGGATGTGCCCATGACGATCAAGACCGACCTGGTCAGCGTCTACCAGGAGGCGGCCAGCAACAACGCCGACCTCGCCGCCGCCCGTGCCGACTACGGCGCCCGCCGCGAGGTGGTGCCGCAAGCCCGGGCAGGCCTGCTGCCGAATCTCTCGGCCGGCGCCGAGATGATGAACACCCGGACCAAGCTCGACGAGCCCTCGATCACCTCCAATCGCAGTGGCAACTCGTGGAGTGCGACCCTGTCGCAGCCGATCTTCCGCGCCGACCGCTGGTTCCAGTTGCAGGCGGCCGAAGCGGTCAACGAGCAGGCCGCGCTGGAACTCTCGGCCACCGAGCAGAACCTGATCCTGCAAACCGCGGAAAACTACTTTGCCGTGCTACGCGCCCAGGACAACCTGGCCTCGACCAAGGCCGAGGAAGCAGCCTTCAAGCGCCAGCTGGACCAATCCAATGAACGCTTCGACGTCGGCCTTTCCGACAAGACCGACGTGCTGCAATCGCAGGCCAGCTACGACACCGCAAGGGCCAACCGGATCATCGCCGAGCGTCAGGTGCAGGACGCCTTCGAAGCCCTGGTGACCTTGACCAACCGCGAATATGGCTCGCTGCAAGGGGTGGTCCACAGCCTGCCGATCCAGGTGCCGACACCGAACGACGCCAAGGCCTGGGTCGAAACGGCAGCCCGGCAGAACCTCAACCTGCTGGCGACCAATCACGCCGTCACCGCCGCCGAAGAAACCCTGCGCCAGCGCAAGGCCGGCCACGCGCCAACCGTGGATGCGGTGGCCCGCTACCAGAAAGGTGACAACGACAGCCTTGGCTTCACCAACCCCGCGCCGCAAGCCGGGGTGCGCTATGGCGGCGATGTCGAGCAGACCAGCATTGGCTTGCAGTTGAATATCCCGATCTACAGCGGCGGCTTGACCAGCTCGCAGGTGCGCGAGGCCTATCAGCGCCTGAGCCAGAGCGAGCAACAGCGCGAAAGCCTGCGCCGTCAGGTGGTGGAGAACACCCGTAACCTGCACCGAGCAGTGAATACCGATGTTGAGCAGGTGCAAGCGCGCAAGCAGTCGATCATTTCCAACCAGAGTGCGTTGGAAGCGACCGAAATTGGCTATCAGGTGGGTACGCGCAACATCGTCGATGTGCTCGATGCGCAGCGTCAGCTGTATACCTCGGTGCGCGACTACAACAACAGCCGCTATGACTACATCCTCGACAACCTGCGCCTGAAGCAGGCGGCCGGGACCTTGAGCCCGCAAGACCTGCAGGATCTGGGGCGCTACCTGAAGGCCGACTACAATCCGGACCGGGATTTCCTGCCGCCGGACCTGGCGGCGGCAGCGGCGAAGAATTTCGAACGCAGGCCCTGAAGGCCAGGCAGGACCGGCCTCATCGCGGGGCAAGCCCGCTCCCACGCTGTCGACGCACCCTCATGAACGTGCAACACAACGTGAGAGCGGGCTTGCCCCGCGATGAGGCCCGAGAGGACCGCCTCGTTCAGCGAATCAGCGCGCCCAGCCCATCCAGCAACCGCTGCAACGCGCCTTGATTGGCCTGCATCACCGCCCGCCCCGCCTCGCCCATGCGCCGCGCATCCTGCGGCAACTCAACCAGCCGGCGCACAGCCGCAGCCAGCCCCTCGGCATCGTCCACCGCCTGCAACGCCCCGGCATCGCGCAGCATCGCGCTGATCTCCAGGAAGTTGAACACGTGCGGCCCCATGATCACCGGCAGCGCCAGCGCCGCCGGCTCCAGCGGGTTATGCCCGCCAGTGGCCACCAGGCTGCCGCCAACGAAGGCGATATCGGCCAGCGCATACAAAAACAGCAACTCACCCATGGTGTCGCCCAGTAGCACCCGCGTCTGGCCATCGACCGCATCGCCGCTCGAACGCCGCACCGTAGCGAACTGCTCACGACACAACTCATGCACTGCATTGAACCGTTCAGGGTGGCGCGGCACCAGGATCAACAGCGCATCGCCGTGCACTTCCAGCAACTGCCGATGGGCCTCGAGCACCAGGGCATCCTCGCCCTCATGGGTACTGGCGGCGATCCATACCGGACGCTGCTCGGCCTGCCACTGCTCACGCAATAGCCGGGCGCGCGGCAGCAGCTGCGCGTCGAGCTTGAGGTCGAACTTGATCGAGCCGGTCACCTGCACGCATTCGGGCCGCGCGCCCAGGCGGCGAAAGCGCTCGGCTTCGACCTCGGTCTGCACCGCAATCAGATTCATTTCGGCCAGCATAGGCCGGGTCAGGCCGGCGAAGCGCCCATAACCACGGGCCGAACGCTCAGACAACCGGGCGTTGGCCAAGGCCACCGGGATACCGCGCTTGGCGCACTGATGAATGTGGTTCGGCCACAACTCGGTTTCCATGATGATGCCCAGCCGCGGCCGCACATGATCAAGAAAGCGCCCTGCGGCCCACGGCAAATCGTAGGGCAGATAGCAATGCTGGACGCGCGGCTCATCGGCGAACATCGCGCGAATCCGTTCAGAGCCGGTCGGGGTCATGCAGGTCAAGGTAATGGGCAGGTCCGGATAGGCGTTGAGCAAGGCTCGCACCATTGGCGCGGCAGCGATGCTTTCACCGACCGAAACCGCATGCACCCAGATGCCGCCCTGCTGCATGGCCGGCAGCGCCAAGGCGAAGCGCTCGCCGATGCGCTGGCCATAAGCGGGCGCCTTGCGCGCCCGCAGGAACAGGCGCAGCGCAACCAGCGGCAGGCCCAGGTGAAACAGCAAGGTATAGAGGGTTCTGTTCATGGCGGCGCAGTTTACTAGGAACTGTATGAAAAGGCCTGCGCTTAGGCCTGTCCGGTAAAAAAACGCCACAAACCAACTTGCGCGGCCGCTTTTCCTACAGCCCTAGCCAATTGCCCGCAAGTGCACGGCGAAACGTTCCGCAAGCCATTGTGCTGCCGGCCCCAGCGGCTGATCGCGACGCCAGGCCAGCTCCACCACCAACGCAGGCGGGCGCCACTCACTGTCGAGCTCGACCATCTGCGCCTGATAGGTCGGGTACTGCACCACATGCCGCGGCAACCAGGCCCAACCCAGGCCGCGCATGAGCAGTTCGGCCATCGCATAGAAACTGTCGGCCCGCCAGATCTGCGGGCTGATCGCCTCGCCGCCGGGATAACCGCTCTGTTGCGGGGTGATCAACAGCTGCCGATGGCGGGCCAACTGCTGACGATTGACCCGCCCCTCGCGGGCCAGCGGATGATCGACGGCGCACACCGTGACCATTTCCACGCTGCCCAGTGCACGCCGCTCCAGCGAGGCGGGAATGCGCTCGTGGTGAAAGAACAAGCCCAGGTCGGAGTGGCGCTCGACCAGCTTACGCGCCACATCGCCCTGGGCGCCGCTGGCCAGCTGCACCTCCAGGAAGGGAAAGCGGCTGGCCAGCTCATCGAGGCTGTCGATTACCGGCTGGTAAGGCATCGCCTCATCCTGGGCCACCCGCAGCAATGCCTCCTGACCGCGCATCAACGCCAACGCCCGCCCCTCCAGGCGCTCACACTGGCGCAGCAATTCGCGGGCATCTTCGAGCAAGGCCGCGCCGCGTTCGGTCAAGTGCGGCTGACGCCCACTGCTGCGCTCGAACAGCATCACGCCAAGGTCGGCCTCGAGCAGGGCGATGGCGCTGCTCACCGCGGACTGCGCCTTACGCTGTTCGCGGGCAACCGCAGAAAACGAGCGCAGCTCTGCCACCCGGACGAACAGACGCAGCTGTTCAAGGTTCCACTGCTCGGCCATCAGCCTATCTCCAGAAACGATAGGTAATGACTTTACCGCATCCCAGGAACGCCTAAAATGCCTGCCTAGCAACCGAGGATCACCGCATGAACGCCTACACCTACCTGGCCATCGCCATCTGCGCCGAAGTCATCGCCACCGCTTCGATGAAAGCCGTCAAGGGCCTGAGTACACCCCTGCCGCTGCTGCTGATGGTCTGCGGCTACGCCGTCGCGTTCTGGATGCTGACCTTGGTGGTGCGCAGCATCCCGGTGGGCATTGCCTACGCCATCTGGTCGGGCCTGGGGATCGTCCTGATCAGCATCGCCGCGCTGGTGATCTACGGGCAGAAACTGGATGTCCCGGCCATGCTCGGAATGGCCATGATCGTCGGTGGCGTGGTGGTGATCCAGGTGTTCAGCAAGACCGCTGGACATTGATCCAGCGCACGCTGATAAGCCCTCACGCCAGCCTCGATCGCAACACCCTGTATACTGCTCAACTGTCCCAGTATTCGAGGTGCCCGCATGCCATCTGCCATTTCCACTGACGTGTTGATCGTCGGCGCCGGGGTCGCAGGCCTCTGGCTCAATGCCCGACTGCGGCGCCTGGGCTACTCAACCGTGCTGGTGGAACGCGCCAGCCTCGGCGGCGAGCAGACCATCAAATCGCAAGGCATCATTCACGGCGGCATCAAATATGCCCTAACCGGCAGCCTGACCGGTGCTTCCGAAGCCATCGCCGACATGCCGCGACGCTGGCGCGAGGCGCTTAGCGGCAGCGGTGAGCTGAACCTGGATAAGGTCCGCCTGCTCTCCGACGCCCACTACCTGTGGTCGCCCGGCAGCCTGCTGGGCAATGTCACCAGTTTCTTCGCCAGCAAGGCCATGCGTGGCCGAGTCGATCAGGTCAAGGGCGAGCAACTGCCGCCTGCCCTGCAAGACCGCGCCTTCAAGGGCAAGGTCTATCGCCTGGCTGAACTGGTCATCGACGTGCCCAGCCTGCTGGCCAACCTGGCCGAGCTGGCCGGTGACAGCCTGCTGGCCGGCGAGCGGATCGAACCGCTGCACGACGCTGGCGAACTGGTCGGCCTGCGCATCGACGGCCGCGACATTCGCGCCCAGCGCATCGTCCTCAGCGCCGGCGCCGGTACTGAAGAACTGCTCCACGCCCTGGGCTTGAGCCAACCCGCCATGCAGCGCCGACCACTGCACATGGTCCTGGCCAAAGGGCCGAACCTCAAGCCGCTGTACGCCCACTGCCTGGGTGGCGGGCCAAAGCCACGCATTACCGTGACCACCCACCCGGCCGCAGATGGCCAGTGGGTCTGGTACCTCGGGGGCGATCTTGCCGAAGCCCATGGCGTGGCCCGCGAGCCGGCTGCACAAATTGCCGCCGCACAGAAAGAAGTCGCCGACCTGCTGCCTTGGGTAGACCAGAGCCAGATCCGTTGGGCCACCCTGCGCGTCGATCGCGCCGAGCCTGCGCAATCGGGCCTGGTCCGCCCGGACAACGCCTTTCTCGCCGAACAACAGCGCCTGCTGGTTGGCTGGCCAACCAAACTGGCCTTGGCCCCGGACTTCTCCGACCGGGTGCTGGCAAGCCTTGAGCGTGACGGCATCCGCCCTGCAGCCCAACCTGATCTGGCCGACCTGCCGCGCCCCGCGCTCGGCGTTGCGGCTTGGGAGCAACTGCTGCCATGAGCCTGCCTACCCTGCATGACCTGCACCGCGCCTTGGGCAGCACCGGGCTCAAGGTTTCCCCGCTGGGCCTGGGCACGGTCAAGCTCGGCCGCGACCAGGGCGTCAAATACCCCAACGGCTTCACCATCCCTGGCGACGACGATGCGCGCCTGCTGCTGGCCCAGGCCCGGGAGCTGGGGATCAACCTCATCGACACCGCCCCGGCCTATGGTCGCAGTGAAGAACGCCTCGGTCCGTTGCTGCGCGGCCAGCGTGATCAATGGGTGATCGTCAGCAAGGTTGGCGAAGAGTTCGAGGACGGCCAGTCGCACTTCGATTTCAGCGCAGCGCACACGCGCTTTTCCGTAGAGCGCAGCCTCAAGCGCCTGGAGACCGACCACATCGAACTGGTGCTGGTGCATTCGGACGGCAACGACCTGGCGATCCTTGAGCAGCAAGAGGTCTATCAAACCCTCGCCGCCCTCAAGCAAGAAGGCAAGATCCTCGGCTTCGGCTTCTCCGGCAAGACCGCAGCAGGCGGGCTCAAGGCGCTGGAGCAAGGCGACTGTGCGATGGTCACCTACAACCTCAACGAACAAGCCGAACGCCCGGTGCTGGACTACGCTGCCGAGCACGGCAAGGCCATCCTGGTGAAGAAAGCCCTGGCCAGCGGTCACGTATGCCTGGCGCCCGGGGTCGATCCGGTGCAGGCCAGCTTTGAGCTGCTGTTCGCCCACCCAGGGGTGAGCAGTGCTATTGTCGGCACCATCAATCCGCTGCACCTGGCCCATAACGTGGCCACCGTCGCCCGCATCCTGGGCCAGCATTGAGCCGACCTGTCGGCAGTTCTGCGCAAGGAGGAGTCTCGTGCCGCGTACGCTGATTCGCAAGAACCCGAGCAACTTCAAGACCCTGCCGCTGCACGTCGAAGCTACCCCGGACGGCCTGACTTACCAGAGCATCGGCATGCCGCTGAACTTCGCCCAGACCCTGCAGCGGCGCAAGGCCGTGCAGTTGGCCGACAGCGAACGTTTCGTGGTCGAGTTGGCCAACCTGGGTGTTTCGGTACGCCTGACCCTGCACTGGCAGAATCGCGATTACTGGGTGCTGGTACGCCAGCGCCGCCAGGACCGTGGCGATGTGGTGCTCAAGCTGATCTCCGGCTACGTGCCGGCGCAGGAGCTCAACCTGCCGCTGCACACCGCGATCCAGGAAGTTGCCGAAGAGTGCCTGCTGGAGACGCCCGAAGGCTGGCTCGGCGGGCGCTTCAACGATACCTGGCTGCCCGCGCCGTATGCCGCGGCCCTGCACTACCGCGAAGCGCTGCCCTTTGTGCTCACCCCGCAGTCGGGTGCAGCGCGACCGGTGCACTGTGCCAACCTGGTTTTGATGGAACGGCCACGGGCCTATGTGCACCTGCCGACGGCGTCATTGCAGTTGATCTATGACCTGCGTTTGCAGGTGCCGAGGGAAGCCAAGTCGCTGAGCCTGTTTCATGTCGATGAACGGCTCGAAGGTGATCAATTGGTCGCCCGCCTCAATCGCAAACGGCCAGATCTGTACCTGATGCCGCTCAAGGACGGACTGCCGACCGCCGAGCTTTACACCTTGAAGAAAGATGAGCTGATACCGGCCAGTACCCGTGGCCTGTACCTGGCGGAGAGCTTTGCCCAGCAGGAAGGCTGGGTGGTGCGCGATGAGCGGATTCGTTGGAAGGATTGGGTGAGGCAGCAGGGGCTGCTGGAGCCCAAGCCGGATTCGCGGATGCAGCGCTTTACCGGTAAGGCGCGCGCGCTGCTGGAGCGAGCCAGGACAACCCTGCAAAAGTAGCTAGATGCATCGCGGGGCACGCCCGCTCCCACGCTGCGGCCCACGTCTTTCTCGGCAGTGGAGTGTGGGCGTGGCAGCGGGCTTGCCCTGCGATGGACTCAACTCAGTTCTTGCGGATTTTCTCGACGATGGCCGTGGTAGAGCTGTTCTCCACCAAGCCAAGCACCTTCACCGTACCGCCGTAGCCTTTGACGATATCGGCCCCGACCACCTGGTCGATACCATAGTCGCCGCCCTTGACCAGCACATCCGGCTTGACCTGGCTCAGCAGGTTCTCAGGTGTCCCCTCAGGGAAGCTGATCACCCAGTCCACCGCGCCAAGGCCTGCCAGTACCGCCATGCGCCGGTCGACACTGTTGATCGGCCGACCCGGCCCTTTCAGGCGGCTGACCGAGGCATCATCGTTGACCGCCACGATCAAACGATCGCCCTGGGCCCGCGCCTGCTCCAGGTAGGTCACGTGACCGGCATGGAGAATGTCGAAGCAACCGTTGGTGAAGACGATCTTCTCGTTGTGCGCGCGTGCGTCGTCAATCGCCAGCAACAGCTGGTCAAGACTCAGTACGCCGCGCTCGGAGCCTTCCTCACGCTGAATCGCCCGACGCAGTTCCGGAGCACTGATCGCCGCGGTACCCAGCTTGCCGACCACGATGCCGGCGGCCAGATTGGCCAGGGCCACCGCATGTGGCAGATCCTCGCCAGCGGCGATGGCAGCAGCCAGGGTCGAGATGACGGTATCGCCGGCACCGGTAACGTCGAACACTTCACGCGCTCGCGCAGGCAGGTGCAGGGCCGGGTGATCGGCGCGTATGAGGGTCATGCCATGCTCGCCACGGGTCACCAGCAGCGCGCCCAGCTGCAAGTCCTGCATCAGTTGCAGGCCCTTGGCGACCAGGTCGGCTTCATCGACGCAGCGGCCGACGATGGTCTCGAACTCGCTCAGGTTCGGCGTGATCAAGCTGGCGCCACGGTAAATCGAGAAATCCTTGCCCTTGGGGTCGGCCAACACCGGAATGCCCTTGGCACGAGCGGCCTGGACCAGGCTCTGGTGGTTCTTCAGGGCGCCTTTGCCGTAGTCGGAAAGGACCAGCACCTTGACCCCGTCGAGCAGGTTATCGACCTCTTCGCCCAGCGACAGCGGGTCGGTGGCGAACGGTTCTTCGAAGTCGATGCGCAGCAGTTGCTGATGACGGCTCATGACCCGCAGCTTGACGATGGTCGGCTGGTGGGCAATGCGCTGGAAGATCGAGCGCACACCCGCCGCTTGCAGGCTGTTGGCCAGGCTATCGGCAGCTTCATCCTGGCCGGTCACGCCGACCAGCGATGCCGGGGCGCCGAGCGCAGCAATGTTCAGCGCGACGTTGGCCGCGCCGCCTGGGCGATCCTCGATCTGTTCGACCTTGACCACAGGCACTGGTGCTTCCGGCGAAATACGTGAAGTACCGCCATGCCAGTAGCGGTCGAGCATGACATCGCCGACCACCAATACCGGGGCTTGATCGAAACGCGGCATGGACAACTTCATGGGCAACCCATATGGAAAAATTAACAGGGGCAGGATATTAGCACAGGGTAGGCGATGGCTTTACGGCCAACCTGCGCCAGACAATCGCAGTGACAATCGGGGCCGCTAATGGCCCCGATCGAAGTGTTTCAGGTGATATCGACCTTTTCTGGCTCGTCCAGGCCCATGGCGTGCAGGCGGGCATAATAGCCATTAGCCTGCAGCAACTGGGCATGGGTGCCGCGCTCGACCAATTTGCCCTGGTCCATTACCAGGATCATGTCGGCCTTCTCGATTGTCGACAGGCGGTGGGCGATGACCAGGGTGGTGCGGCCCTTCATCACATGATCCAGGGCTGCCTGGATGTGCCGCTCGGATTCGGTATCCAGCGCCGAAGTCGCCTCGTCGAGAATCAACAGCGGAGCGTTCTTCAGCAATGCCCTGGCGATCGCCAAGCGCTGGCGCTGGCCACCGGACAGCAGCACGCCGTTCTCGCCAACCTGGGTATCGAAGCCCTTGGGCAACTGATCGACGAAGTCCTTGGCATAGGCATCGGCCGCGGCAGCCTCGATGGCCTCACGCGGTGCGCCAGCCAGGTCGCCATAGGCGATGTTGTTGGCCACGGTGTCGTTGAACAGGGTGACGTGCTGGGTCACCTGGGCGACATGCCGGCGCAGGTTGCGCAGCTTGTACGCTTCGATCTCGACGCCATCGAGCAGGATCTGCCCTTTGTCGTGGTGGTAGAAGCGCGGAATCAACCCGGCCAGGGTCGACTTGCCGCTACCGGAGCGACCGACCAAGGCAATCATCTGCCCAGGCTCGGCGGTGAAGCTGATGTCGCTGAGCACCTCGCGCTCGGTACCTGGATAGGTAAAGCTGAGGTTGCGCACCTCCAGGCGACCCTCGACCCGCTCTTTTTCCACGGTGCCGGTGTCCTGCTCGGGCTTCTCGTCCAACTGCTCGAAGATGCTCTCGGCGCCGGCCAGGCCCTTCTGGATGGTCGAACTGACTTCCGACAGCTGGCGAATCGGCTTGGGCAGCAGGCCCGCGGCGGTGATGTAGGCGACCAGGTCACCCGCCGAGGCATCGCCACGCAGGAACAGCACCAGGAACATCAGCGAAGCCATGGCGCTGTAGATCACCAACTGCAGCATCGGCGTGTACAGCGCACCGGTCTTGGTCATGCGCAGCTGTTTGTCGGTGTTGCTCTGGCTGGCGGCGCCAAAACGACGCTGCTCGTAAGCCTCGCCGCCGAAGCTGCGCACCACGCGATAACCCTGGATGGTTTCGGAGGCAACGTGGGTCACGTCGCCCATGGCCACCTGGATCTTCTTGCTCTGCTTACGGAATTTCTTGCTGGCGGTGCTGACCATCACGGCGATGATCGGCAGGATGGCGAGCATTACCAGGGTCAGTTTCCAGTTCATCCACAGCAAGTAGGCGAACAGGAACACCACGGTCAGGCCTTCGCGGATCACCACCTTGATCGCATCGGTGGCGGCACCGGTGACCATGGTCACGTTGAAGGTGATGCGGGAAATCAGGTGACCGGAGTTGTGGTTGTCGAAATAGCGGTTGGGCAATACCAGCAGCTTGTTGAACAACTCAACGCGCAAGTCGTGCACCAGGCCCAGGGAGACCTTGGCCAGGAAGTAGTTACCCAGGAACGAGCCCAGGCCCTGCCACGCGGCGATCAGGATGATCAACAGCGGCACTGCCTGCAGCAGCTGCAGGTCACGCAGATAAGGGACATTGGGGAACAATACCGCTTGCGGATTGCTCAACCCATCGACGAAATACTTGAGAATCCCCGCCAGCATCGGCTGAGTCGAGGCGAAGATTATGAAACCCACGATACTCAGCATGAAAATGCCAATGTAGGGTTTCACGTAGCTCAACAGCCGGAAATAGATTTTCAGGCTGGAGGTGTGCTCCGCAGGTAGCGGTGTTTCGGCCATCATCGAGCTCACTGTTCAGGTTGAACCGCAAATTTTAACACAGGCGTTTCCTTGCCAAAGTATCGGGCAACACCATCATGGTACTGCTGCCTGTTTTTCGGCATTATGGCCGGTCATTTTTGCTTGCCAGACGACAAGGCCCTATCCATGCAATGCTCCCGGCTCTCCCAGGTCGACTTCGATCAGCTGACACTTGGCGCTCAGGTGCTTGAGGCAGATAGCCACGGCGCCAAAGTCTACCTGCTTGAGGATGGAAATATCCTCAAGGTTTTTCGTCGCAAGCGATTGATTTCATCTGCGCTGCTGCGGCCGTACTCGCAACGCTTCGTCGACAATGCCGCGCGCCTGGCGCAATTGGGCATCCCCACCCTCGAAGTGATCAGCCAGCACAAGCTCGAGCTGCCAGGGCGTACCGCCGTGCTCTACCGCCCGCTGCCAGGGCGCACCTTGCTGCAGTTGTCACGCGAAGCGGGCTTCAGCTGGGACAGCTACCTTCCAAGGCTGGTCGAGCTGATTCGCCAGTTGCACCGCTCGGGGATCTACTTCCGCTCGCTGCACCTGGGCAATGTGGTTGAAACGCCTGACCAGCAACTTGGCCTGATCGATGTGGCCGACATGCGTTTTCTGCGAGCCCCGCTGTCATCACGCATGATTCGGCGCAATGTGCAGCACATGGCGCGTTACATCGAACGGGAAAACCTGGCCAGCCGCTTCCCTCTCGCCGAGCTTGAGGCGGCCCTGCTACCGGGCTGAGCCCAAGCCACGCAGCAGCTCGGCCGAGCCTTGCTGGAAAGCCTGCCAGGCCTGCTCCGGCGCCAATGCCTGGCGCTGGCGCAGCGCCACCTCAGCAGCATCGAGCTGTGCACAGCGGGCGATTGCCTGGGCCCAGGCCTGGGTATCCCCGACCGGCAGGTAGCAACCCCCCTCAGCCAACTGCTCGCGAAACACCGCAAGGTCGCTGCACACCACCGGCACATCGGCCATCACCGCTTCCTGCACCACAAGGCCCAAGCCCTCGGCGCGCGAGGGCACCAGCAGCCAGTCAAAGGCGCGATACAGCTGATGCAGGCTTTCCCGGTGGCCACACAGCCAAACATTGGCTGACAGCCCCAGCGCCGCGATTTGTGCCTGAAGGCTGGCCCGCAGCGGCCCCTCGCCCAGTATCGCCAGGTGCAGATCGGGCTGGCCGGCATGGGCCTTGGCGAACGCCTCGAGCAGTACCTCGAAGCCTTTGCTGGCTACCAGGCGGCCCACCGCGCCGAAAATCTGCCCGTGTTGTGGCAAGCCCAGGGCCTGGCGGGCCTGATCCTGGGTCAGCAAGCTGGCAGAGAATGCCGCTGGATCCAGGGCCATGCGCAACGTCCGCACCGGGCGGCCAAGATCCTGCTCAAGCGACTGGGCCAAGGTCTGCGATACCGCCGCAATATCCAGCCGATCGAGCGGGACGCTCAGCAACAGCTGAACATCGGCGCGGCTCAGGCGAGTTTCGCCATGAAACAGGATCGCCGCCCGCACGCCCGGCAATTGCTGCAGCAGCGGCAGCACCAGTCGGGCGACCCCGACCCCATCGAGCAACAGCACATCGGCCTGGGCAGCCAGCAATGCTCGGCGCAGCCGCCGGCGCAAAAAAGGTACCAGCAAGCGCCAGGCATGACGGCCCTTGAGCGCGCGCTGCGGCATGTTCCACTGGCGCGTGCTACCAATACCGCAGCTCAGTTCGCCGCCAAGCAGCAACCAGTTACTGATATGCGCGTGCGCCCCAGCCTGGCTCAGCACCTGATGGTGAACCTTGTGGATCGACATGTAGGGCGAGCCGCCGGCCCACATCATGTTGACGATATTCATGCGCATGACTCCGCGCGTGCGAGAAAGCCTGCCGTTACAGCGGAATCAATAAACAAAAACAGTGTTTCCCATTTCAAACACATCTTGAGGCGCGACCAGTGAACAACCCACTGCCGACTCAGAACCCCAGGCTCAAGCGCAGTCGCTGCCAGGCCGACACAGGTGCGCGCAGACGCAGCGGCGGGCGCATATGCTCGACGATATCTCGTCCAACTTGGGCGAAACTGAAGCGTGAAACGGCCAGTTCACGTCCGTTCACGGCAATTTGCCCGGCAAGCGCCGGATCGGCACGCAGCACCTTGAGCTTTTCCTGCAACGTCGGGATGCTGTCGTACAGCGCCACGTTGTGCATGTCCTGCAAGCCTAGAGCACGGTTCTCGGCTTCGCCTTGATCGAAGGCGAACAACACGCAACCACAGGCCATTGCCTCGAAATTCTTGATCATGTATTCGCCCATGCCGACATCGGCACTGACGAAGAAACGAATACGGTTGAGCGTGTTGCAGTAGTCCTCGCCCGAATTGGTCCGAGTGACCACCAGGTTCTCGACCTGGCCCAATTGGTCGAGCAGCGCCTTGCGGCCACTGTAGGCGACACTTTTGGTGCTGCCAACGAAGGCCAACTCGATATCGCGCGCTCGCCCTTGGTCGACCAGCAACTGCTCGTCATAGCCCTTGGGCACGAACACCGCATCGAAGCCCTCCTGACGCAGACGCTCGCTGACCATGAAGCCCGAACTGATCACCCGCGCCCACGGCAGCTTGCGATAGTGCTCGCTGAATTTGCCGGTGTACTTGCAGGGGATGTAGTTCTGGTAGGCGTCGTGCTCAAGAATGACCAGGTTGGGCACTGTGCGAATGAACGCGGCCTGGCGGATCTCCTGCTTGAAGCGCAGGAAAAAGACGATGCGGTCGTAACGCTCGACATCCACTTCGCGCTTGAAGTAGCGGCGCAGGTTGCGTTGATCGTCGCTGCTCAGCCAACGCAGGTCGCACTCGCAGTTGGCGGCAACGCCATCGTAGAGGCGGTCAAGGATCGCCCGCTGTTCCTTCTGCACCAGAAATAGGACTTTCATTGCGTTCCTTGGGCTCTCTACGCCATCACGATCAATCATAGGTCAGGGTCTACAGTTCTCGGCGCCAGAACAGCTCATGACGGCGCACCGCCTTGCGGAAAAACTCGTTCTCGCCATAGGGCGATGGCTGGCGCCCGGCCAGATAGCGCTGGAGCAACCGACGCAGGCGGCGCTTGAACGGCGCGGACGGCTGCAGGTCATGCATCATGCCCAGGGCCATCGCCTTGTCGCGCTGGGTAGGCAGATCAAGCAGTAGGCTGCACGGCGCCCACGCCTGTTCAGCGCTCAACTGCGGCGGCAAGGCCACGCCATCGCCGCTGTCGCCCATCGGCCAGCGGTCGTTGTCATGCAGGTGGTTGGCGTAGCACAGCAACGTGCTGGGCTGCCAAGCTATGCCCTGCAACGCCTCGAGTACCGCGGCCTGGGCGCAGAGGTGATCGGGGTGAGGGTCGAGGGTTGGATGCGGCATTACCAGGATTTCTGGCTTGGCCATTTCCAGCAGCGCCCGCAGGTCAGCCAACAGATTGTTCCAAGTCGGCTCGCCGTCGGCGTCGGCCGGCAGCGGGAAAGGGTTGAAGCAGCGGAAGGGGCGGATGTCGGCCATGTCGGCTTCACGCGAGGCGGCAGGCTGATCTGGCGCAGCTTGCATGGTCGGCAACTGCAGGCAGAAGTAACCCAACTGCACGCAACGCGACTCCGGCACCCCAGCCCAACGCGGCACGGCAATGCTGTCCCAAGCACGCAGGCGCCCTTTCAGGCGCGCGGCCTCGGCCTTGGCCAGGCCCATCTGCTGATAATGTTCGGCTTCGATCTCGCCAGCGGTCAGGGTCACCACCCAGGCTTCATCGGCCTGGCTGTAGAGCCCATAGGCGGCCAGCTCGGCATCGTCGGCATGCGGTGCGATGACCATGATGCGGCGACGGCGCAACTCGCTGTGCGCGGTTATCCACAGGCGCGGCGTGCCTAGCAAGCGGCAGTAGCGGCCGCGCAGCCGCAGGCGACCAGCGCTCAAGGCGCCGCCCAGGCCGGTCAGATTGAGAAAACGCAGGCCATCGGCGCCACGTTCGAAGGTTTGCTGATCGACCTGCTCGCCATCGAGCAGCTCGACCCGCGGATCGACGAAGCGACCGAGCCAGCTGCTCTTGACCCGGATTTCCAGGACCAGGGTTTCATCGCCGGCCAACTGCGCATCCGCCGTCAGCAGCCCATCGCTCAGGCTCGCCGAGGCCTCGCGGGTCTGCTCGCCAAAGCGATACTGGTAGTCCTCACCCGGCGAATAGAACAGGTGATCGGCAAACCAGGCTTCATGGGCCGCCCAGATCAATGGCAACAGCAGCAGCGGCAACCACCACCAGCTGACAACGCCCAACACCAGCAATAGCAGCAAACCTGCCAGCAGACCTAGGCGCTTGAGGCGCCGGTGGCGTTTGAGCAACTGCTGCTTGCGGTTCATACCTGATAGACCGGCACAGAGGTGCACCAACGATCCTTGTACTCGCGGTCAGCACGACCGAAAGAGAACCGCAGCGGCTTGTTGCGCGCCCGGGCATCTTCCCAAGCGGCCTGGGTGTTGAGGAAGCTCAGCACGCTACCCGGGCTGAACGCCTTGGTTTCGGGGTCTACCCCACCGTTGACGTATTCGACGCTGATCCACTCGGGCGCCTCGACCCGGTACACCAGCTGGATGGCAATCGGTGCGCCATCGAGCAGCAGCACCGAACCGATCAGCAGCTCGCGCAGCCGCTCCAGCACTTCGGCCATGCGCTCGGCGCCAGTGGCCGGAAAACCCCAGCGACGCTTGAACAGGTCGCAGTACATGGCGGCGATTTCCGTGGCGCTGAAGTCGCTGATCGGCCGCACCACGCCGCCCGCCTCTTCGAGCAGACGCAGCTCGCGGCGCTGGTTGTAGCGAAACTTTTTCGACAAGTCTTCATGGGCGCGGGCCATCGCCAACTGCTCGGCCTGAGCCTTGAGGCCGGTAAAGCGGCCTTGGTTAAGCTCGGACAGGTAGCGCCCCGCATGGCGCAACGGCGCGCCGGCATCAGCGGCCGCCGGCAGGATCAGCTCGGCGTTACCCAGGTCGAATAGGCCTTTCTTGCCATGACGCTTGAGCACGTCCTTGGACAAGGCCAGATGCCGCCCCCAGGTAGGAATCGCCGCTTTGAGCTCACCGCTGTGCTGCCAGCCCAGATAACGCACTGGGATCTGCGCCAGGTCCGCCAGTTGTTCGATCACCAAGGGGTGAGTCGCCACGCTGCCGCCGAAGCGTTGCCAGGCCTCGGCATAAGCCGATGCGTCGATGGCCTGCCAACCGCGTTCACGCAGCGCGCGGATATGATTGAGCATCACGGCTGCACCGCCAACGCCCGCACCTGCGGCAGTTGCCAGAAGGTGTCGCGTACCGCCTGGTCGCTGAAGCGCTCGTGCAGGCGTTGCAGCATGTGCGCGGCACACGCCTGGCGCTGCTCGGCATCCAGCCCGGCCATGTGTTTAAGACCCTGGGCCAACTGCCCGGCATCGCCGAGCGCGAATAACACCCCCACGCCTTCGACCACTTCCCGTGCGCCGCCGCAGGCGGTGGCCAGCAGCGGCACACCAGCGACCATCGCTTCGAGCAGGACCATGCCGAACGGCTCATGGTCGGAGCTCAGGGCAAACACGTCGAATGCCTGGAAGTAGCGCCGAGCGTCCGGCACCTGCCCCAGAAAATCGACCTGAGCGGCAATGCCAAGCTCGGCGGCCAAGGCCTTGAGCTGGTCTTCCAGGCGCCCGGTGCCGAGCACCGCCAGGCGTGCGCCAGCGGGCAGCTCCGGTAGCGCCTGAGCGAAGCCTTTGAGCAGGGTCGCTTGGTCCTTGTCCGGGTGCAGGCGACCGACGTTAGCGACAATCCACGCCTGCGGGTCCAGCCCAAGCGCACTGCGCGCTGCCTCCCGAGCGACCAGGCTGGCCCGCAAACCTTCGACATTGATGCGGTTGTACAGGGTCTGGATTCGCTCGGCCGGCCAGTTCGGCAGGCAGCGGCGCATGTCATCGCGCACTGCATCGGAAACCCCGAGCAGGCTCAGGCGCTTACTGAACAGATTGGCGAACAGTCGGCGGCCTTTGCGCTGGTAGTCGCCGAACGCGTGGTGCACGCCGATAACCGGCAATTTGGTGCCGAGCAAGGCGACGTAGATCGGCTTGAAGCGATGGGCGATGCAGAAACTAAAGTTGCGCTCGGCGGCAATTTTGCGCAAAGCAGCAATGGCGCCCAGCTTCAGGCCGCGAACGGCCTTGGAGCTGAACTCCAAAAATAGCACCTCATCCGACGCACAGCCGGCCGCCACCTGCGGGTCGGCCTTGCCGGTGAGGAACACCGTGGTCACCTGATAACCGCTGCCCTGGAACAGGCTGGCGTACTGACGGGCACAATCCAGGAAAGGCCCGTCATAGCCATGGCAGAACTGCAGGACGCGCGGTTCAGAGCGGCTGGTCATAAGGCGCGGCGCCATCCTTGACGACCAGAATGTCTTCCATGATCAGGTACTGCAGGTCCGAGCCGAAGAACATGTTCAGGGCATCGGTCGGCGAGCAGATCATCGGCTCGCCACGACGATTGAGCGACGTGTTGAGCGACACGCCGTTACCGGTCAGGTCTTCAAGCGCCTTCATCATGTCGTAGTAGCGCGGGTTGTACTCGCGCTTGAGCACCTGGGCACGCGAGGTGCCGTCTTCGTGGACCACTTCTGGCACACGGGTTTTCCACTCTTCAGCCACTTCGAAGGTGAAGGTCATGAACGGCGCCGGGTGATCGACCTTGATCATCTGCGGCGCGACGGTGTCGAGCATCGACGGGCAGAAAGGCCTCCAGCGCTCGCGGAACTTGATCTGGTGGTTGATGCGGTCGGCCACGCCTTCCACGCTCGGACAGCCGATGATCGAACGACCACCCAGCGCCCGCGGACCAAACTCCATACGCCCCTGGAACCAGGCCACCGGGTTGCCGTCGACCATGATCTTGGCGATTTGCTGCGGCATGTTGTCGAGCTTGCGCCATTTCGGCTGGCTCGGGTGACGGGCACAGGCAGCGATCACGTCCTCGTTGGAGTACGCAGGGCCGAGGTAGACGTGTTCCATCTTCTCGACCGGCACACCACGGGCATGCGACACGTAGGCAGCAGCGCCCACGGCAGTACCGGCGTCACCGGAGGCCGGCTGGACGAACAGCTCCTTGACGTCGGAACGGGCGATGATCTTCTGGTTGAGCTTGACGTTCAGGGCGCAGCCGCCCGCGAAGGCCAGCTTGCCGGTTTCCTTGAGGGTGTCGCCCAGATAATGGTCGATCATCTGCAGGGCGAGCTTTTCGAACAGCGCCTGCATGCTGGCCGCGTAGTGGATGTACGGCTCGTCGGCGATATCGCCTTCGCGCTTGGGCCCCAGCCACTCGATCAGTTTCGGCGAGAAATAAAAGCCTTTGCCCTTCTCTTTATAGCGGCGCAGGCCGATGACGTTGGCGTACTCGGTGTTGATCACCAGTTCGCCGTTTTCGAAGCTGGCCAGGCGCGAGAAGTCGTACTTGCTGGCATCGCCGTACGGCGCCATGCCCATGACCTTGAACTCGCCATCGAGCATTTCGAAACCGAGGAACTCAGTGATCGCACCGTACAGGCCGCCCAGCGAGTCTGGATCGAAGAACTCCTTGATCTTGTGGATCTTGCCGTTCTCGCCATAGCCAAAGAAGGTGGTGGCGTACTCACCCTTGCCGTCGATGCCGAGGATCGCGGTTTTTTCCTTGAAGCCCGAGCAGTGGTAGGCACTGGAGGCGTGAGCCAGGTGGTGCTCGACCGGCTCGATCTTGATCTTCTTCGGATCGAAGCCCAGTTGCTCCAGGCACCAGACGATCTTCTTGCGGTAGCGCTTGTAGCGACGGTTGCCCATCAGGATAGCGTCGAGGGCGCGGTCCGGGGCGTACCAGTAGCGCTTGGCGTAGTGCCAGCGAGCCTTGCCGAACAGGCTGATCGGGGCGAAGGGAATGGCTACCACATCGACGTCCGACGGCTTGATGCCGGCCTGCTCCAGGCAGAACTTCGCCGATTCGTAGGGCATGCGGTTCTTCGCATGCTTGTCACGCACGAAGCGCTCTTCTTCGGCGGCGGCAATCAGCTTGCCGTCGATGTACAGGGCCGCGGAAGGGTCATGGCTAAGGGCGCCGGACAGGCCAAGAATCGTCAATGCCAAGGGTCTAGCCTCTTCATTCGGTAGAGATGCGCCAACGGCCTCGTGGGCGGAGGGCGGCTAAAGGGCGGGATTATAACGCAAAGATGGCCCGGCGCGATGGCGTGGGAGCGGGCTTGCCCCACGATGGTGGTGGATCTGCTGACACCATCGCGGGGCAAGCCCGCTCCCACGGGATATGCAGAGCGCTTTACTCAGCGATCAGCCAGTCCATGCGCCAGCTGCCAGCAGTCCGCGCCAACTCCTTGGCCAACCAAGGCAGCAACTCGCGCAGCTCTTCTTCCAGGCCCCACGGCGGGTTGGCGATGGCCAGGCCCGAGCCGTTCAAGCCCTGCGGGCTGTCCTGGTGATGCACATAGAGCTCGACCCGCAGCAGTTTCGGCGCGCCGGTGCTGGTCAGGTCCTGATAGAAGCGGGTCAGCGAACGCTGATCCTTGATCGGGTACCAAATGGCCGCGACCGTCTGGCGCATGCGGCCAATCGCCTCTTTCATGGCCACGGTGCAGCGCTTGAGCTCGTCAGCCTGCTCGAACGGCGGGTCGATCAGCATGATCGCGCGCTTTTCCTGCACCGGCAGCAGCGCCCGCGGCACATGCCAGCCTTCGCCCAGGTGAACCGTGACCCGTGGGTCTTTCTTCATGTTCTCTTTGAGCAGCGGACCGTCTTCGGGGTGCTTCTCATTGAGCAACGCGCGATCCTGCTGACGCATCAGCCGGCGAGCCAGTTCTGGCGAGCCTGGGTAGTAGCGCAGCTCGCCATCCTGGTTCAGACGCTTGATGACACGCAGGTAGTCGGCCGTGCTCGCCGGCAGATCATCGCGGTTCCACAAGCGCGCGACACCTTCCAGGTATTCACCGGTGCGCGTCGCCTGATCGCCCTGCAAGTCGTACAGGCCGAGACCGGCGTGGGTATCGATGTAGGCGAACGGCTGCTCCTTGCGCGACATCAGGGCGATGAGGCGGGTCAGCACGA
Organism: Pseudomonas sp. BT-42-2; assembly: GCF_025847435.2. NCBI lineage: Bacteria > Pseudomonadati > Pseudomonadota > Gammaproteobacteria > Pseudomonadales > Pseudomonadaceae > Pseudomonas > Pseudomonas sp. BT-42-2. The sequence continues at coordinate 73,555 of NZ_JAOYTM010000018.1, read as the reverse complement.
TGTGTTTGAGGACGTCGGCGTGGTTGCCGGCGTGGAAGGCGTGACGATAGTTCATGGCAACTCCTGCAAGGTCGGCAAGTTTACCTTGTCGCGCCTGAGGAGTCAGGCCTGACGGTGATCAGCGGCTGCCCGCTGCCGCCATGAAGCAACTACCAGGGAGCGGGCTTGCCCCGCGATGAGGCCAAACCCGACCCAATAAAAAACCCGCACCTGGAACAGGTGCGGGTTTTTCAGGCAACGATCAAACCCGCATCACTTACCGATATGGTAAGCCTGGTCGGCCTTCTCGAAGCGCGAAACCATGCTGCTCGATGGGCTACCCAGCTTGCTCACCACGAAGATCGCGATGGTCGCGAACAGGAAGCCTGGGATGATCTCGTACAGACCGGTATCCAGCTGCTTCCAGAAGATCACGGTCAGCGCACCGATGACGATACCGGCCAGGGCGCCGTTGCGGGTCATGCCCTTCCACAGCACCGAGATCAGCACCACCGGACCAAACGCTGCACCGAAACCTGCCCAGGCATAAGCCACCAGGCCAAGTACGCGGTTATCCGGGTTGGCAGCCAGGGCAATGGCGATCAGCGCCACAGCCAGCACCATCAGGCGACCGACCCAGACCAGCTCGACCTGCGAAGCATTCTTGCGCAGGAAGGCCTTGTAGAAGTCTTCGGTCAGGGCGCTGGAGCACACCAGCAGCTGGCAGCTCAAGGTACTCATCACCGCCGCCAGGATGGCCGACAGCAGCACACCGGCAACCCACGGGTTGAACAGAATCTTCGCCAGCTCGATGAATACCCGCTCGTGGTTCTCGGTGACCGGACCGGCCAGCTCAGGGTTGGCCGAGAAGTAGGCGATACCGAAGAAGCCCACGGCGCAGGTACCGGCCAGGCACAGGATCATCCAGGTCATGGAGATGCGGCGGGCGTTGGCGATCGACTTGACCGAGTCAGCGGCCATGAAGCGCGCCAGGATGTGCGGCTGGCCGAAGTAGCCCAGGCCCCAGCCCATCAGCGAGATGATGCCGATGAAGGTCGCACCCTTGAACATGTCGAAGTTGGCCGGGTTCTGCGCCTCGATGGCGAGGAAAGTGGTGTCGACGCCGCCGGTGGAGATCAGCACGATGATCGGCGTAAGGATCAGCGCGAAGATCATCAGCGAGGCCTGCACGGTGTCGGTCCAGCTCACCGCCAGGAAGCCACCGACGAAGGTGTAGGCGATGGTTGCCGCAGCACCGGCCCACAGGGCGGTTTCGTACGACATGCCGAAGGTGCTTTCGAACAGGCGTGCGCCGGCCACGATGCCGGAGGCGCAATAGATGGTGAAGAACACCAGGATGACGATCGCCGAGATGATCCGCAGCAGCCCGCTGTTGTCTTCGAAGCGGCTGGCGAAGTAGTCCGGCAGGGTCAGCGCGTCACCGTTGTGCTCGGTCTGCACACGCAGACGGCCAGCGACGAACAGCCAGTTCAGGTAGGCACCGACGGTCAGGCCGATGGCGATCCAGGCCTCGGAAAGGCCCGACATGTAGATGGCGCCCGGCAGGCCCATCAGCAGCCAGCCGCTCATGTCCGAAGCGCCAGCTGAGAGCGCGGTCACCACGCTGCCAAGACTACGTCCACCGAGGATGTAGTCGGAGAGGTTGTTGGTGGAGCGATAGGCCGCGAAGCCGATCAGCACCATTGCCGCGATGTAGATCACGAAAGTGATCGTGATTGGATTGCCCATGGTTGTGCCCTGGCGTTTGTTTTTATCTCTTGCGACCACCGGATAAGGCGGTTGCACCCAGGCGGCGCATCCTATGCAACAACATGAAGCGGGTGCAACCATTTTTCATTTGCAAGTTGCACCCCGTAATGCAATTTCGCCTAAAGCGTGTTTTTTGCTCCTTTTTGGAGCAAACACAGCGTTTTTCAGAAGAAAACGCACCTCGTATGACCATTCTTGCTGTGTAGGATTTGTCGTCAGACGAGTTGCACCTGATCCTACAAAAAATCGGGTTGCACCCGGTTGCACCCGGATTGTCCTACAGCTAATCTTGGCGCCAGCTTAGGCCACGCCCGTGGCAATAATGAGGATAAGAAATGGCGACGACCACCCTTGGGGTCAAACTCGACGACCCTACCCGTGAGCGACTCAAAGCAGCTGCGCAGTCCATCGACCGCACGCCGCATTGGTTGATCAAGCAAGCGATCTTCAATTACCTGGAGAAGCTCGAGGGTGGTGCCACCCTGACCGAACTCAACGGTCATGCCAGCAACCTTTCCGACGACGCCGGCGAAGTTCAGCCCGAGCACAGCCACCAGTGCTTCCTCGAATTTGCCGAAAGCATTCTGCCGCAGTCGGTACTGCGTTCGGCGATCACGGCCGCCTACCGCCGCCCTGAGCAAGAAATGGTGCCAATGCTGCTGGAGCAGGCGCGCCTGTCCAGCGCTCAAGCCGAAGCCACCAACAAACTGGCCTCCGGCATCGCCGAAAAACTGCGTAACCAGAAGAGCGCCAGCGGCCGTGCCGGTATCGTCCAGGGCCTGCTGCAAGAGTTCTCGCTGTCGTCCCAGGAAGGCGTGGCACTGATGTGCCTGGCCGAAGCACTGCTGCGCATCCCCGACAAGGGCACCCGTGACGCGCTGATCCGCGACAAGATCAGCACCGGCAACTGGCAACCGCACCTGGGCAACAGCCCATCGCTGTTCGTCAACGCCGCGACCTGGGGCCTGCTGCTGACCGGCAAGCTGGTCTCCACCCACAACGAATCCGGCCTGACCTCCTCGCTCACCCGCATCATCGGCAAGAGTGGCGAGCCGATGATCCGCAAGGGCGTCGATATGGCCATGCGCCTGATGGGCGAGCAGTTCGTCACCGGCGAGACCATCGCCGAAGCCCTGGCCAACGCCAGCCGCTTCGAATCGAAGGGCTTCCGTTATTCCTACGACATGCTCGGCGAAGCCGCACTGACCGAGCACGACGCGCAGAAATACCTGGCCTCCTACGAGCAAGCGATCCACTCGATCGGCAAAGCCTCGCACGGGCGCGGCATCTATGAAGGCCCGGGCATCTCGATCAAGCTCTCGGCCTTGCACCCGCGCTACAGCCGCGCCCAGTACGAGCGCGTGATGGATGAGCTGTACCCGCGCCTGCTGTCGCTGACCTTGCTGGCCAAGCAATACGACATCGGCCTCAACATCGACGCTGAAGAGGCCGACCGCCTGGAGCTGTCGCTGGACCTGCTCGAACGCCTGTGCTTCGAGCCTTCGCTGGCGGGCTGGAACGGCATCGGCTTCGTCATCCAGGCTTACCAGAAGCGCTGCCCGTATGTGATCGACTCGGTCATCGACCTGGCCAAGCGCAGCCGTCACCGCCTGATGATCCGCCTGGTCAAGGGTGCCTACTGGGACAGCGAGATCAAGCGCGCCCAGGTCGAAGGCCTGGAAGGCTACCCGGTGTACACCCGCAAGGTGTACACCGACGTCTCCTATATCGCCTGCGCCCGCAAGCTGCTGTCGGTACCCGAAGCGATCTACCCGCAGTTCGCCACCCACAACGCCCACACCCTGTCGGCCATCTACCATATCGCCGGGCAGAACTACTACCCGGGCCAGTACGAGTTCCAGTGCCTGCACGGCATGGGCGAGCCGCTGTATGAGCAGGTAGTAGGCAAAGTCTCCGAAGGCAAGCTCAACCGTCCGTGCCGCGTCTACGCCCCAGTCGGCACCCACGAGACGCTGCTGGCCTACCTGGTCCGCCGCCTGCTGGAAAACGGCGCCAACACGTCGTTCGTCAACCGCATCGCCGATCACTCGATCTCGATTCAAGAGCTGGTCGCCGACCCGGTCGCCAGCATCGAGCAGATGGCCACCCAGGAAGGCAGCATCGGCCTGCCACACCCACGCATTCCGCTGCCGCGTGAGCTGTATGGCAGCGAGCGGGCCAACTCGGCCGGCATCGACCTGGCTAACGAACATCGCCTGGCATCGCTGTCCTGCGCCCTGCTGGCGACCGCTCACAACGACTGGAAAGCGGCCCCTCTGCTGGGTTGCGCCAGCAGCCAGGAAGCGGCGGCGCCGGTACTCAATCCGTCCGATCACCGTGACGTGGTTGGCCACGTGCAGGAAGCGACCGTCGCTGATGTCGACAATGCCATCCAGTGCGCACTGAATGCCGCACCGATCTGGCAGGCCACGCCGCCGGCCGAGCGCGCCGCGATCCTTGAGCGCAGCGCCGACCTGATGGAAGCCGAGATCCAGCCGCTGATGGGCCTGCTGGTCCGCGAAGCGGGCAAGACCTACGCCAACGCCATCGCCGAAGTGCGCGAAGCCGTCGACTTCCTGCGCTACTACGCGGTGCAGGCACGCAACGATTTCAGCAACGACGCCCACCGCCCACTGGGCCCTGTGGTGTGCATCAGCCCGTGGAACTTCCCCCTGGCCATCTTCAGCGGCCAAGTCGCCGCAGCCCTGGCCGCAGGCAACCCGGTGCTGGCCAAGCCTGCCGAGCAAACGCCACTGGTCGCCGCCCAGGCCGTGCGCCTGCTGCTCGAAGCCGGTATCCCGGAAGGCGTCCTGCAACTGCTGCCAGGCCGCGGCGAAACCGTCGGTGCCCGCCTGGTCGGTGATGAGCGGGTCAAAGGCGTGATGTTCACCGGCTCCACCGAAGTGGCCCGCCTGCTGCAACGCAACATCGCCGGTCGCCTGGATGCCCAAGGTCGGCCGATCCCGCTGATCGCCGAAACCGGTGGCCAGAACGCGATGATCGTCGACTCCTCGGCGCTGACCGAGCAGGTGGTGATCGACGTGGTTTCCTCGGCCTTCGACAGTGCCGGCCAGCGTTGCTCGGCGCTGCGCGTACTGTGCCTGCAGGAAGACTCCGCCGACCGCGTGATCGAAATGCTCAAGGGCGCCATGGCGCAGAGCCGCCAAGGCAACCCAGAGCGCCTGTCCGTGGACATCGGCCCGGTGATCGATGCTGAAGCCAAGGCAGGTATCGAGAAGCACATCCAAGGCATGCGCGAAAAAGGCCGCACCGTTTACCAGGTGGCCATCGCCGATGCCGCCGAGTGCAAGCGCGGCACCTTCGTCATGCCGACCCTGATCGAGCTGGAAAGCTTCGACGAGCTCAAGCGCGAGATCTTCGGCCCGGTGCTGCACGTGGTGCGCTACAACCGCCGCAACCTCGACCAGCTGATCGAGCAGATCAACGCTTCCGGCTACGGCCTGACCCTCGGCGTGCACACCCGCATCGACGAGACCATCGCCAAGGTTGTGGATAACGTCAACGCCGGCAACATGTACGTCAACCGCAACATCGTCGGCGCGGTGGTCGGCGTGCAGCCATTCGGTGGTGAAGGCCTGTCCGGCACCGGTCCGAAAGCGGGCGGCCCGCTGTACCTGTACCGCCTGCTGTCGACCCGCCCGGCCGACGCCGTAGTCCGTCACTTCCAGCGTGCCGATGGCGAAGCCAAGGTCGATAGCGTCCTGCGCGATCAACTGATCAAGCCACTGCACGCCCTCAAGGCCTGGGCCGAGAGCAACCAACTGGCTGAGCTGTCGAGCCTGTGCGAGCAGTTCGCCGCCCAGTCGCAGAGTGGTATCAGCCGCCTGCTGCCAGGCCCGACCGGCGAGCGCAACAGCTACACCATCCTGCCGCGCGAGCACGTGCTGTGCCTGGCTGACAACGAGGCAGACTTGCTCGCTCAGCTGGCCGCGGTATTGGCCGTGGGTAGCTCGGCGGTGTTCCAGGACGGCGAGCCGGCGAAGAGCCTGCGTGCTCGCCTGCCGAAGGAACTGCAAGCCAAGGTCAAGCTGGTTGCCGATTGGAACAAGGACGAAGTTGCGTTCGATGCAGTCATTCACCATGGCGACTCGGATCAACTGCGCGCAGTGTGCGAGCAAGTAGCCAAGCGCGCCGGTGCGATCGTTGGTGTGCACGGGCTGTCCAGCGGCGACCATCAGATTGCCTTGGAGCGCTTGGTGATCGAGCGCGCGGTGAGCGTAAACACCGCTGCGGCGGGTGGTAACGCTAGCTTGATGACCATCGGCTGATAGGGCTGAGGTAAATGAAAAGGAGAGCTTCGGCTCTCCTTTTCATTGGGTATCGGATCTGTCAGGTGCTCGCCTTTGAGCTTCCAGTATTCTTGCGATCACACGCCGCCCGCAGCGCATCGCGGGATAAGCCCGCTCCAGTTTTCGGCCGTTCACAGGCACTGCGCCCAGCACAGATGGTGTAGGCGCGGGCTTGCCCCGCGATGCACCGCGCAGGCGGTGCTCGATCTTAACGGCGCCAGCAAAACCAGCCCCAGCCCGAGCACTTTTCTCACCCTATCACCCTCATCTATTTAGCTACCCCCTCCCCCCCGGCGCCGCCTAGACTGGTTCCAACCCGATTAGGACCACGCCCATGCCCGAGACCCTGCTCAGCTCCCGCAACCTCGCCTTCGAACTCTACGAAGTGCTCGACGCCCAAGCCCTGACCCAGCGTCCGCGCTTCGCCGAGCACAGCCGCGAGACTTTCGATGCAGCGCTGACCACGGCGCGCACCATCGCCGAAAAGTACTTCGCGCCGCACAACCGCAAGGGCGATGAGCACGAGCCGCGTTATGTCGACGGGCGCGCCGAGCTGATCCCGGAGGTCAAGCCGGCGGTCGATGCCTTCCTCCAAGCGGGCTTTCTCAATGCCAACCGCGATTTCGAAGTGGGCGGCATGCAGCTGCCGAGCCTGGTCTCGCAGGCCTGCTTCGCACATTTCCAGGCGGCCAACGCTGGCACCACGGCCTACCCATTCCTGACCATGGGTGCGGCCAACCTGATCGAGAGTTTTGGCACAGAACAGCACAAACGCCTGTTCTTGCAGCCGATGATCGATGGCCGCTACTTCGGCACCATGGCGCTGACCGAGCCGCATGCCGGTTCTTCACTGGCCGATATCCGCACCCGCGCCGAGCCTGCTGCTGACGGCAGCTACCGGATCAAGGGCAACAAGATCTTCATTTCTGGCGGCGACCATGAGCTTTCAGAGAACATCGTGCACATGGTCCTGGCCAAACTGCCGGATGCGCCTGCCGGGGTGAAGGGTATCTCGCTGTTCATCGTGCCCAAGTACCTGGTCAACCAGGACGGCAGCCTCGGACCGCGCAACGATGTGGCGTTGGCCGGGCTGTTCCACAAGATGGGCTGGCGCGGCACCACCTCCACCGCGCTGAATTTCGGCGACAACGGCGAGTGTGTCGGCTACCTGATCGGCCAGCCGCACCAGGGTCTGGCCTGCATGTTCCAGATGATGAACGAGGCGCGCATCGGGGTCGGCATGGGCGCGGTGATGCTCGGCTATGCCGGCTACCTGTACTCCCTGGAATACGCCCGTCAACGGCCGCAGGGCCGGCTGCCGGACAACAAGGATCCGCACAGCCCGGCGGTGCCGATCATTGCCCACAGCGATGTGAAGCGCATGCTGCTGGCGCAAAAAGCCTATGTCGAAGGCGCCTTCGACCTGGGCCTGTACGCGGCGCGGCTGTTCGACGACACCCACACCGCGCCCAGCGAAGAGGGCCGACGCCAGGCCCAGGAGCTGCTCGACCTGCTGACGCCGATCGTCAAATCCTGGCCGTCGGAGTTTTGTCTCAAAGCCAATGAACTGGCGATCCAGATCCTCGGCGGCCATGGCTATACCCGCGAATATCCGGTGGAGCAGTACTACCGCGACAACCGCCTGAACCCGATCCATGAGGGCACCCATGGCATTCAGTCGCTCGACCTGATGGGGCGTAAATTGGCGCAGAACGGCGGTGCCGGGCTCAAGCAGTTGATTCGCCTGATCGCCACCACCGGCGAGCGCGCCAGCCACCACCCACGCCTTGACACTCTGCGCGAGCCGCTCGAGCAACTGGTCAACCGGCTGCAGGCCGTCACCCTGGCCCTGCTGGGTGACCTGGCGCAAGGCAAGATCAGTGCCGCGCTGGCCAACTCGGCGCTGTACCTCAAGGCCTTCGGCCATTGCGTGATCGGTTGGCGTTGGCTGGAACAGGCGATCCACGCCGAGATCGGACTGCTCAACGGCCATCAGGCAGACCGTGACTTTTATCTGGGCAAATTGCAGGCCGCGCGTTATTTCCTGACCTGGGAAGTGCCGGGCTGCCATAATGACCTCGCATTGCTCGAGGCCCGCGACGATACTTGCCTGGGCATGCATGAGGGGTGGTTCTAGGGGGAGCCACCGCGCACACGGAGGTTCCCGCATGTTCGATTCCAGCGCCCTGCTGCGCCAGCGCTTCGCTGCGTTGCGCAGTACGGCCGAGTTGTTTTCCCTGCGCCATGTGAAACAGTCCTACCAAGGCCTGTCGGTGCGCCGCAATGTCGCCGAGCCGCCATTCTTCAGCCAGGATGAAGGCGCCATGCTCACGGTGCGCATCAACGGTGTCGAGGCCTACGCGGCCACCGCCGACCTGTCCCAAGCCGGTTTGCAACAGGCACTGCAACAGGCCGAGGCATTGGCGCGGCAGATCGCCGCGCACAGCCTGCTCGACCTGCGCGAACACGCCGTGCCCAGCGAGCGTCACGAGCATATTTCGCCAAACTTCGAGCAGTCCTTGCCCAACCTTGCCGATTGCCTCGACCTGCTCGCCGCCGAGTCGGCCAGCGTGCCCAAGGACAGCCGCCTGGTCGACTGGCAGGCGAGCCTGGGCATCAGCCGCGTCGAGCAGACCTACCTGAACTCCGCTGGCGCCGAGCTGCGCCATGCCCAGCGCTTTCTGTTCCCGGGCCTTGGGGTAACGGCCAGCGACGGCCAGGATAGCCAGAGCCGCAGCCTGGGGCGGGACAACTTCGGCCAGCAGGGCGGCTTCGAGATCATCCAGCGCTGTGGCCTGGTCGGCGCCGCCCGCCGCGTGGCCGATGAGGCCCTGCAATTGCTGCTGGCGCCCAACACCCCTAGCGGCCCGCGCGACCTGCTGTTGATGCCCGACCAGATGATGCTGCAAATCCACGAGTCGATCGGCCACCCGCTGGAGATGGACCGCATCCTCGGTGACGAGCGCAACTACGCCGGGACCAGCTTCGTCAAAGCCAGCGACTTCGGCCACCTGCAATACGGCTCGACACTACTCAACGTGACCTTCGACCCAACCATCGACGAAGAGCTGGCCAGCTACAGCCACGACGATGACGGGACCCGGGCCCGCAAACAGTTCCTGATTCGCCAAGGCAAGCTGCTGCGTCCGCTGGGTGGCGCGCTGTCGCAATTCCGCTCGGGGCTTGACGGGGTGGCCAACAGCCGCGCCTGTAGCTGGAACCGCGCACCCATCGACCGCATGGCCAACCTCAACATCGAGCCAGGCGATCAGTCGCTCGAGCAGCTGATCGGCGGCATCGAGCGCGGCATCCTGATGCGCACCAACCGTTCCTGGTCCATCGACGATGCGCGCAACAAGTTCCAGTTCGGCTGCGAGTGGGGCCAGTTGATCGAAGAGGGTCAGCTCAAGGGCGTGGTGAAGAACCCCAACTACCGCGGTATCTCCGCGCAGTTCTGGAGCAACCTGGCGGCAGTTGGCGATCGCAGCACCTTCCAGGTCCTCGGCACGCCCAACTGCGGCAAGGGCGAGCCTAACCAGGTAGTCCGCGTGGGCCATGCTTCGCCGGCTTGTGTATTCCGCCAGATCGACGTATTCGGAGGAGACGCCTGATGAGCGCCACACCCCAGCAACGCTTCGAACAGCTGCTGAGCGCCTTGCGCGCTGCGCTGCAGGATGGCGAGCAGTTCACCCTCGGCTTCAGCGCCGAGCAGTCGCAATTCATCCGTTTCAACCATGCCAAGGTGCGTCAGGCTGGCGAAGTCAGCCAGGCCAGCGCGCAACTGCGGCTGGTGCGCGATGGCCGCCAAGCCGAGCAGCAGTTCACCCTGTGTGGCGACGCCGAGCTCGACCGCCAGCGCCTGCACGAGGCCCTCGAGCAACTGCGCCAGACCCTGCCACTGCTGGCGCTCGATCCTTACCTGAGCCTGGACGACAGCGCCTGGCAGTCGCACAGCCAGCAGCAACAAGCGCTGCCTGACATCGCCGAGGTGCTGGCGCTGGTGGAACGCGAGGCGGGTCAGTTGGACCTGGTGGGTATCTACGCAGCCGGGCCGATCTGTCGGGGCTTTGCCAGCTCCTATGGCGCCTTTGGCTGGCATCAGGCCAATAGTTTCAACTTCGACTGGAGCCTGTTCCACGCCAATGGCCAGGCGGTCAAAGCCAACTACGCCGGGCAGTCGTGGGATGCTGCAGCGATGGTCGAGCGCCTGCGCCTGAGCCGCGAGCAACTGGCGTTTCTTGGCCGGCCGGCGATTACCCTCAAGCCTGGCAGCTATCGCGCCTACCTGGCGCCAGCGGCCATGGATGAAATTGCCGGGATGCTCGGCTGGGGCGGCTTCTCAGCCCAGGCCCTGGCCACGGGTAACAGCCCGTTGCAGCGACTGTACGGCGGCGATGCGCAGCTCAATCCGCTGGTCAGTTTCGACGAGCAGGTCAGCGGCTCGCTGAGCCCTGCGTTTTCCGATGAAGGCCTGCCGCGCCGCGATGTTCGGCTGATCGGCGAAGGGCGTGGCCTGGAGCGGCTGATCAGCGCGCGCAGCGCCGCTGAATTCGCCCTGACGGCCAATGGCGCGGACAGCTACGAGGCGCCGTGCGCCCTGAGCCTGGCGCCGGGCAATCTGCCTTCGGCGCAGATTCTGCAGCGCCTGGGCACCGGGCTGTACATCAGCAACCTGTGGTACCTGAACTACTCGGACCTGCCAGCGGCGCGCATGACCGGCCTGACGCGTTTTGCCACCTTCTGGGTGGAGGATGGCCAGATCCAGGGGCCGGTCAGCACCATGCGCTTCGACGATACCCTTTACAACCTGCTGGGTAACCAGCTGGAGGACCTGACCTGTGAGCGCGAGTTGATCCTGTCGACCAGCACCTATGGCCAGCGGCACACCGGATCGAGTCATTTGCCCGGGGCGTTGGTCAAAGGGCTCACGCTTACCCTGTAAACACCTCTGTACGGCTTTTCGTGGGAGCGGGCTTGCCCCGCGATAGCGTCAGCCATTGTCGGCCCTGTCGATCAGGCTGACGCTATCGCGGGGCAAGCCCGCTCCCACGAGCCCCGCTCAGTTGCTCTCGACGCGAAGGTTGCTTATGTCCGAACGCCCGCCGCTGGACCCCGTCACCGCCCGCTGGATCCCCTGGGTCGTGGCCATCGCCTTCTTCATGCAGTCGCTGGACGGCACCATCCTCAATACCGCCCTGCCGGCCATGGCCGGTTCACTCGAAGAAGACCCCCTGCGCATGCAAGGCGTGATCATCGCCTACATGCTCACCGTCGCCCTGCTGATTCCGGCCTCTGGCTGGATCGCCGATCGCTTCGGCACCAAACGGATCTTCTTCAGCGCGATTCTGCTATTCAGCTTCGGCTCGCTGCTGTGTGCCATCGCCAACAGCCTGACCTTCCTGATCATCGCCCGGATCATCCAGGGCCTGGGCGGCGCGCTGATGCTGCCGGTGGGGCGCCTGGTGGTCCTGCGCGCCTATCCGCGCTCGGAGCTGGTGCGGATCATGAGCTTCATCACCATTCCCGGCCTGCTCGGCCCGCTGCTCGGGCCGACGATGGGCGGTTGGCTGGTGGAGATCCTCAGTTGGCACTGGATCTTTTTGCTCAACCTGCCGGTGGGCGCCCTGGGCTGCTATGCGGTATGGAAGTTCATCCCCGACCTGCGCGGCACGGAACGGACCACCTTCGATGCCCCGGGCTTCATTCTGTTCGGCGCGGCGATGGTACTGATCACCATCGCCATGGAAGGCCTGGGCGAGCTGCACCTGCCGCACTTGCGCGTGATGTTGTTGCTGTTCGCCGGCATGGCGTGCCTGGCGGCCTACTGGCTGCGCGCCGGGCGCGATCCGGAGCCGCTGTTCTCGCCCAGCCTGTTCCGCGTGCGGACCTTTGCCATCGGCATCCTGGGTAACCTGTTCGCTCGCCTGGGCAGCGGCGCGTTGCCATTTTTGGTGCCGTTGTTGCTGCAGATCGCCTTGGGCTACTCGCCCTCCCAGGCGGGGATGAGCATGATCCCCCTGGCGGCGGCGGCGATGCTCGCCAAGTCAATTGCCAGGCCGCTGATCGAACGCCTGGGCTACCGGATCATCCTCACCGGCAATACCTTGCTGCTGGGCATTCTGCTGGCCAGCCTGGGCCTGGTGGACGAGCAGACGCCTTACGCCCTGCTGCTAGTGCAGTTGTCCTTGCTCGGCGCGGTCAACTCGCTGCAGTTCACCGCGATGAATACAGTGACCCTGATCGACCTGGACGACGCCAGCGCCAGCAGTGGCAACAGCTTGCTGTCGGTGGTCGCGCAGCTGTCGCTGAGCCTGGGCGTGGCCTGCGCCGGTGCCTTGCTTGGCGGTTTCACCGCGGCCGGCAGCGCCGAGGGCGTGGAAACCACCCTGGGCGCGTTCCAGCTGACCTTCTTCACCATCGGCCTGATGGCCATGCTGGCGGCGGCGATCTTCCTGCAACTGGCGCCGACAGACGGAAGGCGTGCCCGTCGTCCGGAACCGGAGATCGAACCTTAGGGCGAATGGCCACGAGGCTGGTAGACTGTGCGGCATTTTTCGCTTCGCAACGCAGGCCCGCCTCGTGACCACCGAATCCACCGCATTTGCCACTCTGCCGCTGTCCGCCGCCATGCTGGCCAACCTGGACGCCCTCGGCTATGCCGCGATGACCCCGATCCAGGCCCAGAGCCTGCCGGTCATCCTCAAGGGCCAGGACCTGATCGCCCAGGCCAAGACCGGCAGCGGCAAGACCGCCGCCTTCGGCATCGGCCTGCTCAACCCGATCAACCCGCGCTACTTCGGCTGCCAGGCGCTGGTCCTGTGCCCGACCCGCGAGCTGGCCGACCAGGTCGCCAAAGAACTGCGCCGGCTGGCCCGGGCCGAGGACAACATCAAGATCCTGACCCTGTGCGGCGGCGTCTCGCTCGGCCCGCAGATCGCCTCGCTGGAGCATGGCGCGCACATCATCGTCGGCACCCCAGGCCGGGTGCAGCAGCACCTGGACAAGGGCACCCTGGTGCTCGATGGGCTCAACACCCTGGTGCTCGACGAAGCTGACCGGATGCTCGACATGGGCTTCTTCGACGCCATCGCCAGCATCATCGGCAAGACCCCGGCGCGCCGCCAGACCTTGCTGTTCTCCGCCACCTATCCAAGCGGCATCGAGCAACTGGCCGCAGACTTCATGCGCAAGCCGCAGCAGGTCAAGGTCGAAGCGTTGCACAGCGAAACCCAGATCGAGCAGAGCTTTATCGAGATCGACCCACAGCAGCGCCTCGAAGCGCTGACCCGGGTGCTTGGCCACTATCGCCCTGAATCGTGCGTGGCGTTCTGCTTCACCAAGCAGCAGTGCGAAGAGGTGGTTGCCCACCTCACCGCAAAGGGCATCGTTGCCCAGGCCCTGCATGGTGATCTGGAGCAGCGTGACCGCGATCAGGTGCTGGCCATGTTCGCCAACCGCAGCAGCTCGGTACTGGTGGCCACTGACGTCGCCGCCCGTGGCCTGGATATCGATGGCTTGGACATGGTGATCAACGTTGAGCTGGCGCGCGACGCCGAGATCCACGTACACCGCGTTGGTCGTACCGGTCGCGCTGGCGAGAAAGGCGTGGCGGTGAGCCTGGTGGCACCGGCCGAAGGCCATCGCGCCCAGGCCATCGAGCAGTTGCAGAAGCGCCCGCTGCGCTGGGAGCAACTGGACAGCCTGAAGAACAAAGGCGGTGAACCGCTGCTGCCGGTCATGGCCACCTTGTGCATTGCCGCCGGACGCAAGGACAAGCTGCGCCCAGGCGATATCCTTGGCGCGCTGACCGGTGATGCGGGGATTCCTGGCAAGCAGGTAGGCAAGATCGCCATCTTCGACTTCCAGGCCTTCGTGGCGGTGGAGCGGGCCTTGGCCAAGCAGGCCATGCAGCGGCTCAACAGCGGCAAGATCAAGGGCCGTTCGCTGAAAGTTCGTATCCTTTAAGCAGCACCACGTGCCCTGTAGGAGCGGGCTTGCCACGCGATAGCGGTCGACCAGGCACGTCGTTGACCCGGCTGACGCTATCGCGGAACAAGCCCACTCCTACCAGGGTGGCGTCGACCTCCTATTTCATCGTTCGCAGGGAAACTATCTTGCACTCCACCGACGTGATCATCCTCGGCGCTGGCGCCGCCGGCCTGATGTGCGCTCAACTCAGTGCCCGACGCGGGCGCCGGGTGCTTCTGCTCGACCACGCCAACAAACCGGGCAAGAAGATCCTCATGTCCGGCGGCGGGCGCTGCAACTTCACCAACCTGTACACCGAGCCTGGCAACTTCCTCTCGCACAACCCACATTTCTGCAAGTCGGCGCTGGCCCGCTACACCCAGTGGGACTTCATCGAGCTGGTGGCCAAGCATGGCGTGCCATATCACGAGAAGAAGCTGGGCCAGCTGTTTTGCGATAACAAGTCCAGCGACATCCTCAACCTGCTGCTCGCCGAATGTGACGATGCCGGGGTCGAGCTGCGCATGGAAACCAGCATCGAGACCATCGACAAGACCGACAGCGGTTATCGCCTGCACACCAGCGCCGGGCCGTTTGCCTGCCAGTCGCTGGTGATCGCCACCGGCGGTCTGTCGATTCCGACCCTGGGCGCCAGCGGCTTTGGCTATCAGGTCGCACGCCAGTTCGGCCACAGCCTGCTGCCCACCCGCGCAGGTTTGGTGCCGTTCACCATCACCGAGCCCCAGCTCAAGGCACTGTGCAGTGAACTCTCGGGGACCTCGCTCGATTGCACCGCCAGCTGCAACGGCACCAGCTTCCGCGAGAACCTGCTGTTCACCCATCGTGGCCTGAGTGGCCCGGCGATCTTGCAGATCTCTTCGTTCTGGGAGGCAGGCGACACGGTCGAGATCAACCTGCTGCCGGACCGCGATGCCCTCGACTGGCTGCAACAGCAACAGACCGAGCGCGCCAACAGCGAACTGAAGACCGTGCTGGGCGAGGTGTTCACGCGCAAGCTGGCCAACCTGTTGGCTGATCAATGGTTCGTCTCCAAGCCGATGAAGCAGTACACCCCGGCCGAGCTTGTGCAGATCGCCGAGAAGCTGGCGGCCTGGCAGATTGTGCCGGCCGGGACTGAGGGCTATCGCACTGCTGAGGTGACGCTTGGCGGGGTGGATACCCGCGAGGTGTCGTCCAAGACCATGGAATCGCTGAAGAGCCCGGGGCTGTACTTCATTGGTGAAGTACTGGACGTCAGCGGCCACCTGGGTGGGTTTAATTTCCAGTGGGCCTGGGCCTCGGCTAACGCCGCCGCGCAGTTCGTGTAAGGTAGAATCCTTTCAGCACGGAACGCTTCTTGCTGGTCCGTGCCAGGATGCATCAAAGCTGGGTCCGCTGCGCGGCCCTTCGCGGGCAAGCCCGCTCCCACAGAGTTTTGCGCCGGCCGCTGTGGGAGCGGGCTTGCCCGCGAAGGGCCGCGCAGCGGACCCCAGCTGCAATGGCATTCACTGAACAGGTTCTCATTCGATCACTGCCAGCAGGCCATCATGTCATCGAGCTCGTTTCGCCATTCTCTGCGTCGCCTGTGGGGCCAAGACAAGTTCAGCTACAGCATCCGGGTAACCGTCGCCCTCACCGGCAGCATGGCCCTGTGCTGGTACCAGGATGAAATGAAACTGTTGATCCCGCTGTTCCTGGGGATCATCGCCAGCGCCCTGGCCGAGACCGACGACGGCTGGCAGGGCCGGCTCAGCGCGCTGCTGGTGACCCTGGTGTGTTTTGCCATCGCCGCACTGTCAGTCGAGCTGCTCTTCCCCTATCCGTGGATTTTCGCCATCTCACTGGCCTTGGCCGCGTTCTGCCTGACCATGCTCGGCGCCCTGGGCGAACGCTACGGGGCAATCGCCTCGGCAACATTGATTCTGTCGGTGTACACCATGATCGGCGTGGACCAGCGCGGTGGCGAAGTCACCGATTTCTGGCACGAGCCTTTGCTGCTGGTAGCCGGCGCCGCCTGGTATGGCCTGCTCTCGGTGCTGTGGCAGGCGCTGTTCTCCAACCAGCCGGTGCAGCAGAGCCTGGCCAAGCTGTTCAATGAGCTGGGCCGCTACCTCAAGCTCAAGGCCAACCTGTTCGAGCCGATCCGCAACCTCGACGTCGAGGCCCGGCGCCTGGAACTGGCCCAGCAAAATGGCAAGGTGGTGGCAGCGCTCAACGCAGCCAAGGAAATCATTCTGCACCGGGTCGGCAACAGCCAGCCGAACTCCAAGGTCAGTCGCTACCTCAAGCTGTACTTCCTGGCCCAGGATATTCATGAGCGGGTCAGCGCCTCGCACTATCCCTACAATGCGCTGGCCGAAGCGTTTTTCCACAGCGATGTGATGTTCCGTTGCCAACGCCTGCTACGCCAGCAAGGCTCGGCCTGCCAGCAGCTGGCCGAATCGATCCGCCTGCGCCAGCCCTTCGTCTATGGCACCGGCTTTGCCGAAGCACTGGAAGACCTGCACGCCTCGCTCGAACACCTGCGCATCCAGAGCAACCCCGCCTGGCGCGGGCTACTGCGCTCGTTGCGCGCGCTGGCCGGTAACCTGGCCACCCTCGACCGCCTGCTCGGTGCTGCGAGCAACCCGGACAGCCTCGCCGACGCCAGCGACAGCAGCCTGCTCGACCGCTCGCCACGCACCTTCAAGGATGTCTGGAGCCGGCTGCGCACGCAGCTCACGCCCACTTCATTGCTGTTCCGCCACGCCCTGCGCCTGCCGCTGGCGTTGTCGATCGGCTATGGCATGGTGCATTTGATCCACCCGACCCAAGGCTACTGGATCATCCTCACCACGCTGTTCGTCTGCCAGCCCAACTACGGCGCGACCCGGCGCAAGCTGGTGCAACGGATCTTCGGCACGGCCATCGGCTTGACGGTGGGCTGGGCGCTGTTCGATCTGTTCCCCAACCCGATCATCCAATCGATGTTCGCGGTGGTGGCGGGCGTAGTGTTCTTCGTCAACCGTACCACCCGCTACACTTTGGCCACCGCCGCAATTACCTTGATGGTGCTGTTCTGCTTCAACCAGATCGGCGATGGCTACGGGCTGTTCCTGCCGCGCCTGTTCGATACCCTGGTCGGCAGCCTGATCGCCATTCTGGCAGTGTTCCTGTTCCTGCCCGACTGGCAGGGCCGGCGCTTGAACAAGGTGCTGGCCAACACCCTCAGCTGCGCCAGCGCCTACCTGCGCCAGATCATGCAGCAATACGCCCATGGCAAGCGTGACGACCTGGCCTATCGCCTGGCCCGGCGCAACGCGCACAACGCCGATGCAGCGCTGTCGACCACCCTGGCCAACATGCTCATGGAGCCGGGGCATTTCCGTAAGGAGGCAGATGTCGGCTTCCGTTTCCTGGTGCTCTCGCACACCCTGCTCAGCTATCTGTCCGGGCTGGGTGCGCACCGTGATACGGCGTTGCCGGCCGAGGTGCATGAGCAGTTGATCGAGGGTGCCGGGCAGAGCTTGGCCAAGAGCTTGGAAGAGATCGCCAATGGCCTGGCAGCGCGGCTACCCGTGGCGATCCACAGTGATGAGGAAGAGGCCCTGGCCAATGCACTGGAGCAAATGCCAGAGGAGCTGGATGAGCATCAGCGCCTGGTGCAGACGCAATTGGCGTTGATCTGTCGCCAGCTCGGACCGCTGCGGACCATGGCCGCTCACTTGATCAAGGAAGGCTCTCCCGCCTGAGGATTGGCGGCTGCCCATTCAGGCCTGATCAATTGTCCCCTCGGGCGCGGCTTGCAACCCTTCAGGGTGATCAATTGTTCTCGTGGCAGCGGGCTTGCCTCGCGATAAGGCCTGCACCGCCCCCTCAGAACCCATGCTGGCGTAACAGCCGGGCATAACTGCCATCGGCCTTCATCGCCACGATTGCACGCTCGAACCGCTGCACGATCTGCTGATGCTGGGGATGCTTGAGGCTCACCAGGATATGCAGGCTGTTCTCCCCCAGCGGCGGTTCGACGAAGCTCACCGCGTCGCGCACCTGCTGTGGCTCGCGCTGCAAGTTGTAGCGGGCCACATACTCGTCCTCAACTGCCAACTTCACCCGCCCTGCGGCCAGCATGCGGACGGCAGATGAGAAATTACGCACAGGCACTTTGCTCAAGCGGGTATCGCTGTCGAAATCCGGTGAGTAGGCATAATCGCGCACCACCGCAATCGAATAGGGATACAGGTCGGCCTGGCGCTTGTAGCTAAAGTTATCTCCCTGGCGCTTGAGCAGGCGAATCCGATTGGTCAGGTAGGCTTTGGAAAATTGCCCGATCAGCGCGCGCGAGTCGTTGTACCAAGCATTCACCAGCACATCGTAGCGACCATCAGCCACGCCCTTGAGCGCCCTGGCCCAAGGCACCTCCTCGAACTCGCTGGCATATCCCGCACGCATCAGGGCGGTGGTGACGATGCTGGTGGCCAGGCCACCGCCGGGCATGCCGGTATCGGTGAAAGGCGGCCAGCTGTCGGACACCAGGCGTAGCTTGTCCTGTGCCGATGCTGCGGGCAGCAGCATTACCGTCAGCAATCCAACAACACAAAGCAGTGGCCGCATGCTCAAGTCCTTTCGCAATTAGGGGCTCACGCGCGATCTCATCACTACAGGCTTGGCAGAGTACACAAAGGCGAAAGCCGGTCGCAGCCGACAATAATGTCAAATAGCCTCTATTTTGGCCGAAATCCATCAAGGATGATTTGAAGCAATTGCCAGACTCGTCGCGAGCCCTGGCTATCAACGTACGAGTTTCTCGAAAACGCTGCAGGCGATTTGTGCATCCTGCACGGCTACGCCGGTCAGGTCAGCCAAGGTCAAATGCTCATGTGCTTCTCGCCCTGGGGCATGTCCGGCGAGTACAACGCCGATTTCGGTCAGCTGGTCGTGGGTAATCAGCCCAGCCTTCAAGGCGTGAGACACCTCGCCGTACTGACTGCATTGGGCAGCAGAGTCGACGATGATTCGCTGCGCGCTGGCGACCACTGCCGGATCCAGCTCCTGCTTGCCGGGGCAGTCGGCCCCGACCGCGGTGATGTGGGTGCCCGCCTGGAGCCACTCTGGGTTGAGCAGCGCTGTACGCGAGGGGGTCGCGCAGACGATCAGATTAGCCGCCTCAGCGACTGCCTGCGGCTCACTCACAGCCCGTACCGCGAAGCCCAGGGTCTCGGCAAACGCATGATAGCGCTGCAGCCCTGGCTCACTACGCCCCCAGACCACGACCTGACGACAGTCAGTAACGCTCATCAGTTGTTCAAGCTGAAGCCGCGCCTGCATGCCAGTGCCCAGGATACCAATCGCTTCGACCTGGTTCGGCGCCAGCAGCTTGGCCACGATTCGACCGGCCAGCGCGGTGCGCATGCAGGTCAACCAACCTTGGTCGGCAAGCAGTGCCAACGGCTGGCCGCTATGAGCACTGAGCACCAGCATCAGCCCATCGTTACTGTCCAGGCCTTTGCCAGGATTATCGTAAAAACCGGTGGACAGTTTCACCGTGAACGTATCGCTGCCCTCGATAAAGGCCGACTTGATGCAACAATCACCATTGGCCTGGGTAAAACTGAAGGTCTGAACCGGCGGCACCTGAACCTTGCCCGCAGAGTAGGCAATGAAGCCTTCTTGTAGACGCTGCAGGGCCAGCTCGACGTCTAGCGCCGCCATGATCGCCGACTTGTCGAAAACCTTCATGCAATGGCCTCGAGGAATTTCTCCAAAACGATATTGCGTCCGCACAGCACCACCGCGACCTTCTTGCCACGATACTCCTCGGCAAGTTTTTTCATTCCAGCCAGTGCGACGCCAGCAGCACCCTCGATGATCCAGCGCTCACAACTGGCGGCATCCCGCATGGCTGCCTTGATTTCAGCCTCGCTGACCAGCACGGTTTGGCTCAACAGTTGCTGGCACAGGCCAAAGGTGATGCTGTCTGGCTCAACACCGCCTGCGGTACCGTCGGATAGGGTCTCCTGCTCTTGCATGTCGATGATCCGTCCCGCCTGCAGCGAGGCCTGCAACGTCGGCGCGTTGGCCGGCCAGCAGCCAATAATCCGGGTACGCGGCGCAAGACCTTGCAGCGCGGCGCCGATGCCCGAGATCAAACCGCCGCCCCCCACCGCTACGAACACGGCGTCCAACTCAGGCAGTTGCTCGAACAGCTCCATGCCGACGGTGCCTTGCCCGGCAATGATGTCGAAGTCGTTGTAGGGAGAGACGAACGGCTTGCCCTGCAAGCGCGCCTGACGCCCTGCCTCCAGTTCGACGCCAAGCGGGTCGAGGTCCAGGCAGCAAACTTCGGCGCCCAACGTGCGCATGGCCTCAAGTTTGTAGACCGAGGCGTCACGGGTGGTGAAGACCGTCACTGGTACTGCCAATGCGCGGCCCGCCAGGGCCAAGCCTTGGCCATGGTTGCCTGAGGACGCAGTGATCACGCCAAGCCGCCGCTGCTCGGCATCCAGCAAGCGCAGCTTGTTACTGGCGCCGCGGTACTTGAACGATCCAGTGTGCTGCAAATGCTCGCATTTAAGATACACCTCACACCCAGTCATGGCTGAAAGCCTGGCGCTATGGCTTAGCGGTGTAACCGCCACCTGAGGGCGCAGCACCTGGTGCGCTTGGCGGATCGCCTGCTGCAAGTCGGCAAGGGAAGGAACGTTGGTCATCAGCGAAGCCTCTGGCACGTAGGAAGCCGCGCACACGGCCCCTTTATATAGAAATTAAATCCACAGTAGAATTAATTTCTACAAAATACAAGCATGCACAGACAGACTGATTGAGTCCGTCAACTCTCGCGGATGAGCTTGACGTACTTGTATACCGTTGCACGGCCCATACCGAGAACGTTGGCCACGTAGTCATAAGCGCTTTTGCCGCGGAACGCTCCTTCCCCGTGCAGCGCTTCGACCAACTCACGTTTCTGCTCACGATCAAGCGAGTTCAGACTTTGATTTCGCTGCGCCAGCCAGGTATGCAGGAACGTGTTGATGCGCTCCTGCCAATCGTCCCTGAACAACGCTTCAGGCTGCGGCAGTAGGCGGCTTGATTGGAAAAAAAGCTCCAACGCGTGTTTGGCTTGCTCTAGCACGCCGATGTTGAAGTTGATGCACAGCAGTGCTTCCGGCCTGCCCGCCTCATCTACCATTACGCTACTGATCGAGCGGATCTTCTGACCGTTCCAGTTGAGTTTCTCGTAGGGGCCCAGGCGGTTCGCGCCATCGAGGTCTGCGGGCAGGTCCTCCAGGCACGAATCATCGCCCAGCTGACGCTTGGAGATATTGTTGGCAATGTGCACGATGGTCTGGCTGCCCAGGTCATGCACAACCACCTCGGCGTGAGGGAACAACAAAGTCGCGACGCCGTCGGCCATCGCGGCGTAGTTGATGAAGCGGGGGCCGAGGGCCTGGCGTTTTGCCGACATCTGGGAAATTCCTGAGCGTGAAGAGCAACATGCTAAACGAGCGAGAAAACGATGCGAAGCGACGCCACCCCAAACGGCCAATAGCGCTCAGGGATACCGCAACACCTCACGGATCTTGCGCAGGTGCTGAATGATCCACTGCTTGTCGATCGCACCCCAATCATGGATACGGTAGTGCCCAGCATGGTTGCGCGCACCCGCTTCTTGCTCGAACTCGCAGACGATGTCCAGGTCGGCCAGGGCCGCGATGGTGTCCTGAGCGGTGCGCCGGGGCATGCCAGTGGCCTCCATCAAGGCGGGAACGCTGGTCGCGGTCTGGCTGTCGATCAGCCAGGCCACGTAGAGGCGACGGTAGAAACTGCTCTTGGTCTTGCTTACATCCATGCTGGGTGGTCCTTACGTGGTGCCCGGCAGCTCCCGGTAGGTCAGGTAGACGCGCAGGTCGAATTCCAGTTGATGGTAGTCCGGCTCCATGTGCTGGCACAGCTGGTAGAAGGCCTTGTTGTGGTCGTGCTCCTTGAGGTGGGCCAACTCGTGCACGACGATCATGCGCAGGAACTGCGGCGCGGCTTCCTTGAACAATGCCGCAATGCGGATCTCTTTTTTCGCCTTGAGCTTGCCGCCCTGCACTCGCGATACCGCGGTATTGAGCCCCAAGGCACGGTGGGTCAGGTCCAGGCGGTTGTCGAACAGCACTTTATCCAGGTTCGGCGCGCTGCGCAGATAGGCCTGCCTGAGCGCTTGGGCATAGAGATACAAGGCTTTGTCGTTCTGCACCTGGTGGCGCCCTGGATAGCGCTGGCGCAGGTAATCGCCCAGGCGGTCACTGGCAATCATCTGGCGCACCTGCTCCTGCAGGTGCGGTGGGTAGGCTTGCAAGTAGCGTAATTCGGTCATGGCACGGCGGTCGCTGAAAGCAGAGGCGATTCTAGCCAATCATGACCGTGGCCAGGGGAAAATCGCCGGGAAGCCGCTGGCATCGGCGCAGGTCATCGGCCGCGCCACCAAGAAGCCCTGCACATAGGCACAGCCATTGGCCTTGAGCCAGGCGGCCTGGGCGGCGGTCTCCACGCCTTCGGCGATCACCGTGATGGCGTAGTCGGCGCACAAGCCGATGACACTGCGCACCAGCGCGGCATCACCCGCCGAGTCCGGCAATCGACTGACCAGATGACGGTCGAGTTTGAGGGTATCGATCGGCAAGTCGCGGACCATGCGCAACGAACACTCACCCGCGCCAAAGTCGTCCAGCGCCACCCGTACGCCCAGCTCGTGCAAGCGCTTGACCTGCTTGATCGCCGCATCGATGTTGTAGATCAGTGAGGTTTCCGCCACCTCGACCTCCAGCTGCGCAGGTTGTAGGCCGTGCTCCTCGATCACCCGGCGCAGCTCGTCGACCAGGTTGGGCATGGCGAACTGAATCCGGCTCAGGCTGATGCTCAGCACCAGCTCAGGCGCGAAGTGCTCATTCCAGGCTTGGCGCTGAGCGGCGCCCTGATCATAGATCCAGCTGGCCAGCCGGCTGATCAGACGGGTTTCCTCGAGCAAGGGAATGAACAGCGCAGGCGGAACGTCGCCGACGCTTGGGTGCTGCCAGCGCAGCAACGCCTCGAAGCCGCGCAATGTCCCGTCAGCGAACGCCACCTGAGGCTGGAACACCAGGCTGAAGTCCTTCTGTTCGATGGCCGATCGCACCCCGTCTTCGAGCATCAAGCGGGACCGGGCCCGCCCATTGAGCTCCTGATCGTAGAAGCGATACTGCTGGCGACCGGCTTGCTTGGCGGCGTACATCGCGGTGTCGGCCGCGCGGATCAAGCCTTCGACCGTGCCGCCGCAATCGGGGTAGGTGGCGATGCCGATGCTGACGCCAAGGCAGACATCCACACCCTCGACCTGATGAGAAATCGACAGGCGCTCGATCACCTGCTCGGCAAACCGCCCGGCCCGCTCCGGGTAGGGCAAGCCATCGAACAACGCGGTGAATTCATCACCGCCCATGCGCGCCAGCAAGGCCTCGCTGCCCAGGCAGTCCTTGAGTTGTTCGCCGACCCGGCGCAGCACCTCATCGCCGGCCTCATGACCTAGCGAGTCGTTGATCCGCTTGAAACCATCCAGGTCCATGTACATCAATGCCTGGGCTTTGTCCGAGCGCTCACTGCGCAGCAGCGCACCCTCGGCGGCCTGATAGAAGCCGCGGCGATTGAGCAGGCCGGTGAGCGGATCGGTGACCGCCTGGTATTCCAATTGCTGGTGCAGGCTGCGTACTACCGACATATCCAGCACCGTCACCACCATGGCGCGCTGCTCCGCCGGCAAGGGTGCACAGGACAGCGCTACCGGCACCAACTGGCCGCCGAGGGTACGCAGCTGGGCATCATGCACGCGGAAGATCTGCCGGGCCAAGTACGCCTGATAAAACTCTGACTCGCGCCAGAGGCAGGCCGTTACCAATCGCACCAGGTCGAGCACATGCGCGCCTTGCAACTTATCCACAGGCGTTTCGAGCAAGCGCGAGATGGCCGGGTTGGCAAAGCCGATGGTGCCAGCCTCATCCACTACCAGAATGCCTTCGGCCGCGTTTTCCAGAATCGATGCATTGAACGCCCTGGCCGTTTCCAGCTCGCGGGTCAGGCGTTGCAGCATGCGCCGGTTGCGCTGCTGCTCCAGCAACGCCTGCACCTTGGGCTTGAGGATCTGCGGATCGAAGGGTTTGAACAGGTAATCCACCGCACCTGCTGCATAGCCCTTGAGCACCGCGGCTTGCGACTGCTCGTTGGCGGTCAGGAAGATAATCGGCGTCAACCGGGTTCGCTGGCTGCCGCGCATCAGCCGGGCCACCTCGAAACCGTCCATTTCGGGCATTTGCACATCCAGCAGGACCAGGTCCACGTCATGCTGCAGCAATGCGCTCAAGGCTTCCATCCCTGAGCTTGCGGTGAGCACCTGCCAGTCTTGCCGGGCCAACAGCGCCCGCATGCTGATCAGGTTCTCCGGGTAATCGTCGACAACCAGCAGAACGGATCGGCCATCCGGGGCATTGGGTTGAGCTTCATCCATGCTGCTTCTCTTGTAAGCGCGACTGCCACTACCAATTGGATCCGATTAACTACTCTAGACGGGGGTTGGCCGGGTGCAATGCAATCAGAACGCTATCAGTCGGATATCTTCGCCCAAACCGACTAACGGTCGTGCCCGGTCTTGTTCCACGATGGCGCTAAACAGCAGCCATAAAAAAACCCGCATCTCTGCGGGTTTTTCCTGCACGGGTGCGGATCAGTTGACCTTGGCAGCCAGCTCGCCTTTCAGGTAACGCTGGTACATGCCTTCCAGGGAGATCGGTTTGATCTTGGAGGCATTACCGGCAGTGCCGAAGGCTTCGTAACGGGCGATGCAGACGTCGCGCATGGCTTTGACGGTTTCGCCGAAGAACTTACGTGGGTCGAATTCGCTCGGGTTGGTCGCCATCAGGCGACGCATGGCACCGGTCGAGGCCAGACGCAGGTCGGTATCGATGTTGACCTTGCGCACGCCGTACTTGATGCCTTCGACGATTTCTTCAACCGGTACGCCGTAGGTTTCTTTGATGTCGCCGCCATACTGGTTGATGATCGCCAGCCACTCTTGCGGTACCGAGGAAGAACCGTGCATCACCAGGTGAGTGTTAGGGATGCGCTTGTGGATTTCCTTGATGCGGTCGATCGCCAGTACGTCACCGGTAGGTGGCTTGGTGAACTTGTAGGCGCCGTGGCTGGTGCCGATGGCGATGGCCAGGGCATCGACCTGGGTCTTCTTGACGAAGTCGGCGGCTTCTTCTGGGTCGGTCAGCATCTGGCTGTGATCCAGAACGCCTTCGGCGCCGATACCGTCTTCTTCACCGGCCATGCCGGTTTCCAGCGAACCCAGGCAGCCCAGCTCGCCTTCCACCGAAACGCCGCAGGCGTGCGCCATGGCGACGGTCTGCTGAGTGACGCGCACGTTGTACTCGTAGTCGGTCGGGGTCTTGCCGTCTTCGCCGAGCGAGCCGTCCATCATTACCGAGCTGAAGCCCAGCTGGATCGAGCGCTGGCAGACGTCCGGGCTGGTGCCGTGGTCTTGGTGCATGCACACCGGGATGTGCGGGAACTCTTCGATCGCGGCCAGGATCAGGTGGCGCAGGAACGGCGCACCTGCGTATTTGCGAGCACCGGCCGAGGCCTGCACGATGACCGGAGAGTCGGTCTTGTCGGCGGCTTCCATGATGGCGCGCATCTGCTCGAGGTTGTTGACGTTGAAAGCTGGAACGCCGTAGCCGAACTCGGCGGCGTGGTCCAGCATCTGGCGCATGCTAATGAGTGCCATTGTGTATCTCTCTCCCGACAAGCGTCGTTGTTTCGTGCAAGCCTGCCGCAGGGGCGGTTGCTGTTCAAGTAGTGTGGGCCACCATGGCGGCCCGGCCAGTCACGGTGCCTTGCAGCCCCGCCCAATCAGATCGTTGGTTGCTACCCAGTACACCAGGCCTTCATCGCCTTTGGTGTGCAGGGCCAGCACGCCGTCGCTGTACAGTGCGCCGGAAGCGCCCGGCTCGGACTTGAGCCGGTAGACCTGGTCGCCGCCGCCGAGGCGTACGTCGACCGAATCCTGGGTTGCGTCGGCAAAGCGCCAGAGCACCTCGGTCTGGGTATCGCAGACCCAGCGGGTCCAGTTGTCTGCCGGGGCGGGTTGCGCCGGCTGCAGCAGTGAGCATCCTGCCAGTGTCGCCAGGGCCGCAAAGGCCATGAGCGCTTTCATTCAGTTTCCTCGAATTGGGGCTGCTGTGCAGCCCTTCGCGGGCAAGCCCGCTCCTACAGGTCAGCGCTGTGCCCGCAAAGGGCCGCACCGCGGCCCCTTTGTCCAAGACCACGAAAGGTCCAGTTGGTTGCTCGTCACCCGATCAAGGGCAACCCGGCGCCTTGCGCTGGTGCTCGTCGTCGTACTTTTCCAGGCCATCCGGGCCCAAGCGCTTGTTGATCACCGGCACCGTTTCCGCCTGCCACTGGGACTGATAGCAGCCGCCCTGGGGCGACTGCGACGGTTCGGCGTCCGCAGCCGGACCGCTGGAGCAAGCGCTCAGCAGCCCCGCCACGATCATCACAGGCAATTGCTTGACCATTCGGTCGCTCCCTTTGCCGCGCGCCTTCATGCTCAGGCCTTGGCCCGCTCTTCCAGGATCGCTACGGCGGGCAAAACCTTGCCCTCGACGAATTCGAGGAACGCACCGCCACCGGTAGAAATGTAGGAGATATCGCCGCCAACGCCATATTTATCGATGGCTGCCAGGGTATCGCCACCGCCCGCGATGGAGAATGCCGTGCTATCGGCAATGGCCTTGGCCAGCACTTTGGTGCCGTTGCCGAACTGGTCGAACTCGAACACGCCGACCGGACCGTTCCACAGGATGGTCTTGGAGGTCTTGAGCAACTCAGCGAACTGTTCGGCGGTTTGCGGGCCGATGTCCAGGATCATGTCGTCGTCAGCGACTTCAGTGATGAGCTTGACGGTGGCCTGGGCGCTCTCGGCGAACTCCTTGGCAACCACCACGTCCACCGGCAGCGGCACATTGACCTTGGCCGCAATGGCCTTGGCGGTGTCGACCAGGTCAGGCTCGTACAGCGACTTGCCAACCTTGTGGTCAGCTGCGGCGAGGAAGGTGTTGGCGATACCGCCACCGACGATCAGCAGGTCGCAGACGTTGCTCAAGCTGTTGAGCACGTCGAGCTTGGTCGACACCTTGGAGCCGGCGACGATGGCTGCCATCGGCTTGGCCGGGGCTTTCAGGGCCTTGCCCAGGGCGTCCAGCTCGGCTGCCAGCAGCGGACCGGCAGCAGCGACTTTGGCGAACTTGGCCACGCCATGGGTCGAACCCTCGGCGCGGTGGGCGGTACCGAAGGCGTCCATGACGAACACGTCGCACAGGGCGGCGTACTTCTGCGCCAGCTCGTCGGCGTTCTTCTTCTCGCCTTTGTTGAAGCGCACGTTCTCGAACAGCACCAGCTCGCCGGCCTGGACCTGGACGCCGTCCAGGTAGTCGGCAACCAGCGGCACTTCGCGGCCGAGGGCCTTGCTCAGGTAGTCGGCGACGGGCTTGAGGCTGTTCTCGGCGGAGAACTCGCCCTCGGTCGGACGACCCAGGTGCGAGCAGACCATTACCGCGGCGCCTTTTTCCAGGGCCAGCTTGATGGTCGGCAGCGCAGCCAGGATACGCGCATCGCTGGCTACCACACCGTCCTTCACAGGCACGTTGAGGTCTTCGCGGATCAGTACGCGTTTACCTTGCAGGTCGAGGTCGGTCATCTTCAACACGGTCATGAATGCAGTCCTTCAGGGCTGTTTGGTGCGGGTTTGGTGGACGACGTGCAGATAGTGGTCAGCAACGTCGAGCATACGGTTGGCGAACCCCCATTCGTTGTCGAACCAGGCCAACAGGTTCACCAGGCGAGGGCCGGAAACGCGGGTCTGGCTGGCATCGACGATGGCCGAATGCGGGTCATGGTTGAAATCACAGCTGGCGTGCGGCAGCTCGGTGTAGGCCAGAAGCCCCTGCAACGGGCCGCTCACGGCGGCGTCGCGCAGCACCTGGTTGACCTCGGCCGCCGTGGTATCGCGAGCGGTCTGCAAGGTGATGTCCAGGCACGACACGTTGACGGTCGGCACGCGTACCGCTTTGGCCTGAATTCGCCCGGCAAGTTCCGGCAGCAGACGCTCGATGCCACGGGCCAGGCCAGTAGACACCGGAATTACCGACTGGAATGCCGAGCGGGTGCGGCGCAGGTCTTCGTGGTGATAGGCGTCGATCACCGGCTGGTCGTTCATCGCCGAGTGAATCGTGGTGATCTGCACGTACTCGATGCCAAAGGCCTGGTCCAACACGCGCAGCAGCGGCACGCCGCAGTTGGTGGTGCAGGAGGCGTTGGACACCAGCCGCTCGGCGCCGGTCAGGCAATCCTGGTTGATCCCATAGACCACCGTGGCATCGACATCCGCCTCGCTGGCCATCGGTTGGGAGAACAGCACCCGAGGCGCGCCGGCATCGAGGAAGCGCTGGCCATCGGCGCGGGTGTTGTAGGCGCCGGTGCATTCGAGCACCAGGTCGACGTCCAGGGCGGCCCAGTCGATCCCTTCAGGGGTGGCACTGCGCAAAACCTGCACGCAGTCGCCATTGATATGCAGACAATCGCCGTCGACCTTCACCTCACCGGGGAAACGCCCGTGGGTGGAGTCGAAGCGTGTCAGGTATTCCAGGCTGGCCTGATCGGCCAGATCGTTCAGTGCAACGATCTCGAAGCCCGCCTTCGCCCCTCGCTCGACCAGTGCGCGCAGGACACAGCGGCCGATGCGGCCGTAACCGTTGAGTGCAACTTTGTAGGGACGCGGATGGGGCATGCCGGGCTCACGTATCGAAAGCGGTGTATGACCATCGCGGGGCAAGCCCGCTCCCACGCCAGCCAGTATTCGCGAGCTGGCGTGGGAGCGGGCTTGCCCCGCGATTGAAGGGGGCGGCAAAGCCCCCAGACTTTACATCAGTCTTCCAGCAGCTCTTCAGCAGTACCCAGGATGTTTTCCAGGGTGAAGCCAAACTCCTCGAACAGCGCCGAGGCCGGAGCCGATTCGCCGTAGGTGGTCATGCCGATGACGCGGCCTTCCAGGCCTACGTACTTGTACCAGAAGTCGGCGTGGGCAGCTTCGATGGCGATGCGGGCACCGACTTGCAGCGGCAGTACCGATTGCTTGTAGGCAGCGTCCTGGGCGTCGAACACGCTGGTGCTTGGCATCGAAACGACGCGCACCTTGCGGCCCTGCTCGGTCAGCTTGGCGAACGCCTGCACCGCCAGGCCCACTTCGGAACCGGTGGCGATCAGGATCAGCTCAGGCTCGCCTGCGCAGTCCTTGAGCACATAGCCACCACGGGCGATGTCGGCGATCTGCTGGGCATCGCGGTCCTGATGTTGCAGGTTCTGGCGGGAGAAGATCAGCGCCGATGGGCCGTCCTTGCGCTCCAGTGCGGCTTTCCAGGAGACGGCCGACTCGACCGCATCGGCTGGGCGCCAGGTGTCCAGGTTCGGCGTGCTGCGCAAGCTGGTCAGCTGCTCGATCGGCTGGTGAGTCGGGCCGTCTTCGCCCAGGCCGATGGAGTCGTGGGTGTAGACGTGGATCACCCGCTGTTTCATCAGCGCCGACATGCGCACTGCGTTACGGGCGTATTCCATGAACATCAGGAAGGTCGCGCCGTAAGGTACCAGGCCGCCGTGCAGGGCAACGCCGTTCATGATCGCGGTCATGCCGAATTCACGCACGCCGTAGAACACGTAGTTGCCGCTGGCGTCATTGGCCTCGACACCCTTGCAACCTTTCCACAGGGTCAGGTTGGAGCCGGCCAGGTCAGCCGAGCCGCCGAGGAACTCAGGCAGCAGGGGGCCGAAGGCGTTCAGGGCATTCTGGCTGGCCTTGCGGCTGGCAATGGTTTCACCCTTGGCTGCGACTTCGGCGATGTAGGCAGCGGCCTTTTCCGAGAAGTCAGCTGGCAGATCACCGCTCAGGCGACGCTTGAGCTCGCTGGCCAGTTCCGGGAAGGCGGCGGCATAAGCGTCGAAGCGCTGGTTCCACTCGGCTTCGACCTTGGCACCGGCGGCTTTGGCATCCCACTCGGCAGCGATGTCGGCAGGGATTTCGAACGGGCCGTGGTTCCAGTTCAGCTCTTTGCGGGCCAGGGCGATTTCGTCGTTGCCCAGCGGCGCGCCGTGACAGTCTTCCTTGCCCTGCTTGTTCGGCGAGCCGAAACCAATGATGGTCTTGCAGCAGATCAGGGTCGGACGGTCGCTCTTGCGAGCGGTGTCGATGGCCATCTTGATTTCGTCGGCATCGTGACCGTTGACGTTGCGGATGACCTGCCAGTTGTAGGCTTCGAAACGCGCTGGGGTGTTGTCGGTGAACCAGCCGTGCACTTCGCCGTCGATGGAGATGCCGTTGTCGTCGTAGAAGGCGACCAGCTTGTTCAGGCCCAGGGTACCGGCCAGCGAAGCGACTTCGTGGGAAATGCCTTCCATCATGCAGCCGTCACCCAGGAACACATAGGTGTTGTGGTCGACGATGTTGTGGCCTTCACGGTTGAACTGGGCAGCCAGCACTTTCTCGGCGAGGGCGAAGCCTACGGCGTTGGCCAGGCCTTGGCCCAGCGGGCCGGTGGTGGTTTCGACACCTGGGGTGTAGCCGAACTCCGGGTGGCCTGGGGTGCGGCTGTGCAGCTGGCGGAACGACTTGAGGTCGTCGATGGTGACGTCATAGCCGGTCAGGTGCAGCAGCGAATAGATCAGCATCGAGCCGTGGCCGTTGGACAGCACGAAGCGGTCACGGTCAGCGAAGCTCGGGTTGCTCGGGTTGTGCTTCAGGTAGTCGCGCCAAAGCACTTCGGCGATATCCGCCATGCCCATAGGGGCACCTGGGTGGCCGCTGTTGGCCTTTTGCACGGCATCCATGCTGAGGGCACGAATGGCGTTGGCACGATCACGACGGCTGGGCATCGCTAAGTCTCCTGGGGCTTTGAATAAGTAGTGGAACGCAAAAAGGCGGCCATTTTCCCCCACAGGCGGCCTGGGGGCAATGACGGATGGTCGCAGTTGGGTATTTTTCCTGTGTTTAGGGGGCAATTCATGAAAAACGCTGGTGCAAACCGATACCGGGCAGACTCTGCGGAGTATTTTCAGCAAGCCTGTACTGCGTGGGAGCCTGTACTGCGTGGCAGCGGGCTTGCCCCACTCTCTTTGCTCACAGCGGCCGCTCGCGCGGCCAGCAAACCGTACGTCTTGCAATATCAAAACTTTTTGATATTGCTATTGCGAGGGCAACGATGCCTGTCTAGACTGCCGCGCTATGAACCTACGCGCCCAACCCATTCCCGTTCAGCGAAGCGACGCATTGGCTGCCTTGTGCAAAGCCAGTGGCGATGAGCTACGCCTGAATGTGTTGCGCGCCTTGGCCAGTGACTCGTTCGGCGTGCTGGAGTTGGCGCAGATCTTCGACATCGGCCAATCGGGCATGAGCCACCACTTGAAGGTATTGGCCCAGGCCGACCTGGTCGCCACCCGCCGCGAAGGCAATGCCATCTTCTACCGCCGCGCCCTGCCTGACAGCCTGCGTCCGGGCGGGCGCCTGCACAGCGCCCTGCTCGAAGAAGTCGACGACCTGGCCCTGCCGGAGGATGTGCAGGCGCGCATCGCTCAAGTACAGCAGCGCCGCGCGGCCACCAGCCAGGACTTTTTCCTGCGTGTAGAAGAGAAGTTTCGCGCCCAGCAAGACCTGATCGCCGGTCTGCCGCAGTACCGCGAAAGCCTGTTGGCGCTGCTCGACAAGCTGAGTTTCGGGCCTGCCGCCAGCGCCTTGGAAGTGGGCCCCGGTGACGGCGGCTTCCTGCCTGACCTGGCCCGCCGCTTCGCCCAGGTCACCGCCATGGACAACAGCTCGACCATGCTCGAGCTGGCCCGCCAGGTCTGCGAACGTGAAGGCCTGGGTAATGTAAATCTGCAGTTGGCCGATGCACTGGGTGCAACGGATGTGGAAGCCGACTGCGTCGTGCTGAACATGGTCTTGCACCATTTCAGCGACCCGGCCCTGGCCTTGCGCCAGTTGGCCAAACGGGTGAAGGCAGGCGGCAGCCTGTTGGTCACCGAGCTGTGCAGCCATGACCAGGGTTGGGCGCGCGATGCCTGCGGCGACCTGTGGCTTGGCTTCGAGCAGGACGACCTGGCCCAGTGGGCCCATGCTGCCGGGCTGCTACCCGGGGACAGCCTCTATGTGGGCTTGCGTAACGGTTTCCAGATTCAGGTCCGACATTTCCAGCGGACGGCTGGCGACACTCACCATTCGGTAAATTTTAGGAACCCGTCGAGATGAGCGAATACTCCCTTTTCACCTCCGAGTCCGTGTCCGAAGGGCATCCGGACAAGATCGCCGACCAGATTTCGGACGCGGTCCTGGACGCCATCATCACCCAGGACAAATTCGCCCGTGTCGCGTGCGAAACCCTGGTCAAGACCGGTGTCGCCATCATCGCCGGCGAAGTCACCACGTCGGCCTGGGTCGACCTGGAAGAAATCGTCCGTAAAGTCATCATCGACATCGGCTACGACAGCTCCGACGTCGGCTTCGACGGCGCCACCTGCGCAGTGATGAACATCATCGGCAAGCAGTCGGTGGACATCGCCCAAGGCGTTGACCGCAGCAAGCCAGAGGATCAGGGCGCTGGCGACCAGGGCCTGATGTTCGGCTATGCCAGCAACGAAACCGACGTGCTGATGCCAGCGCCGATCTGCTTCTCGCACCGCCTGGTCGAGCGCCAGGCCGAAGCGCGCAAGTCCGGCCTGCTGCCGTGGCTGCGTCCGGATGCCAAGTCGCAGGTCACCTGCCGTTATGAAGGCGGCAAGGTAGTCGGTATCGATGCCGTCGTCCTGTCGACCCAGCACAACCCTGAAGTGTCGCAAAAAGACCTCCAGGAAGCGGTGATGGAGCTGATCGTCAAGCACACCCTGCCTGCCGAGCTGCTGCACAAGGACACCCAGTTCCACATCAACCCGACTGGCCAGTTCATCATTGGCGGCCCAGTGGGTGACTGCGGCCTGACCGGTCGCAAGATCATCGTCGACTCCTACGGCGGTATGGCCCGTCACGGTGGCGGCGCGTTCTCCGGCAAAGACCCATCCAAGGTCGACCGCTCGGCTGCCTACGCTGGCCGCTACGTAGCCAAGAACATCGTCGCCGCTGGCCTGGCCGAGCGCTGCGAGATCCAGGTGTCCTACGCCATCGGCGTGGCGCAGCCTACCTCGATCTCGCTGAACACCTTCGGCACCGGCAAGATCTCCGACGACAAGATCGTCCAGCTGGTGCGTGAGTGCTTCGACCTGCGTCCGTACGCCATCACCACCATGCTCGACCTGCTGCACCCGATGTACCAGGAGACCGCAGCGTATGGCCACTTCGGCCGTACTCCGCAGCAGAAGACTGTCGGCGACGACACCTTCACCACCTTCACCTGGGAGCGTACCGATCGCGCCCAAGCGCTGCGTGACGCTGCCGGCCTGTAAGCGTCCTACAGCTACAGACGAAAGCCCCTGCCGCGTAATCGGCAGGGGCTTTTTTGTGACATATCGGCTGACAACTGCGCCCTGCAAACCCGCCGTCGGCGGCCTAGGCTGAGCATTCCACACCGCCATGCAAGGATGCTGGCCATGTCGCTCAAGCTGCTCGTTGGTTTTCTAGTTAGCGTCTACTTATCCACAGCCGTCGCTGCCGACTGCCCTACCTGGTCCGCTGAACGAGGGCGACAAGAAAGTGAGCAACTGCAAGCCACACTGGCCAAATGGGATGAGCACTACCATCGCCACGGCATTTCGCTGGTAACGGATGAACTGTACGACCAGAGCCGGCAGCGCTTTCACTGGCTACAAAGTTGCTTTTCGCTCAACACCATCGATAACCCGCTGGCAAGCGCTCGCGGCCAGATTCCCCACCCTGTCGCGCACACCGGCGTCGAAAAGCTGGCCAACGAGCAGGCGGTCGCTGGCTGGATGCGTGGCAAGCAGGGCATCTGGATTCAGCCCAAGGTCGATGGGGTCGCAGTATCGCTGGTCTTCCGCCAGGGCCGCCTGAGGCAATTGCTTAGCCGGGGCGATGGCATCCATGGCCACGACTGGAGCCGGCATATCCCAGCGCTAGGCGGCCTGACTCGGCAACTGCCACAGCCGCTCGATATGGTTTTGCAAGGCGAGCTGTACTGGGCGCTGGATAAGCATGTACAAGCGAGTGCTGGCGGGCTCAATGCCCGAGGGACTGTCGCCGGGTTGCTGGCACGCAAGCAGATCAATGCCGAGCAAGGGCAGAATATCGGGCTGTTCGTCTGGGACTGGCCGCAAGGCCCCGCCAGCCAGGCCGAACGCTTGGCCAAGCTGGCAGAACTGGGTTTTGCCGACAGCCAGCGCTACAGCGTGGCCATCGACACTTACGAGCAGGCCGCTGATTGGCGCCAGCGCTGGTATCGCACGCCGCTGCCCTTCGCCACCGACGGGGTGATCTTGCGTCTGGACCGTCGCCCACCGGCTGCGCGCTGGCGGGCCAAACCGCCGTACTGGATCGCAGCGTGGAAGTACCCGTTCAGGCAAGCGCTGGCTGAGGTCCGAAACGTTCGCTTCAGGGTCGGCAGGACAGGTCGAATCACCCCCATGCTGCACCTTGAGCCGCTGATCCTGGATGATCGCCGAATCAGCCTGGTCAGCCTGGGATCACTCTCGCGCTGGCAAGCATTGGACATACGCCCCGGCGACCAGGTGGCCGTGAGCCTGGCGGGGCTGACCATCCCCCGCCTGGACAGCGTGGTGCATCGCAGTTTGCATCGTGAACCTGTGGCTGCGCCGGTCCCCACTCGGCATCACCCTCTCAGTTGCTGGCAAGACAGCGACAGCTGCAGGGAGCAATTTATCGCCCGCTTGAACTGGCTCAGCAGCAAGCAGGGCTTGGCCATGGCAAAGCTGGGCTCATTGACCTGGGCGCAGCTGGTCGACAGCGCTGCGGTCGGCAACCTTGACGACTGGCTGAATCTGACGCGCACCGACTTGCTGCGCATCCCTGGGATTGGCGAGAAACGCGCCGGGCAATTGCTGCAGGCCTTCGAGCAAGCCCGTCAACAACCCTTCCAACGCTGGTTGCGCGCTATCGGTATACCGGCGCCAAAGGATCTCGACCTAGGTTCCGACTGGTCGACCCTGGCCGCCAGAAATACCGAGCAATGGTTGGCGCAACCCGGCATCGGCCGCCGCCGGGCCGAGCAACTGCGCGCTTTCTTCCAGCATGACGACGTGCAGATACTGGCCGCGCAATTGCGCCTGCACGCAATCAAGGGTTTCTAATTTTGCCGGTTCAGGGCAGCATTTCATTTTCCGTTGCCCTGCCTTCGAATGGAGTCCCTGATGAAACTGCTCTCGTCCCTCGCCCTGTCCGCCGTGTTCTGCCTGTCCGCCCATTCTGCGCTGGCTGCCGAGCAGCAGCCCGGGTTGACCGGTTGCGCAGCCAAGCGTCAGGCCATCAGCGAACAGATCGAACAGGCCCGCGCCCACGGCAACAGTGCCCAGCAGGCCGGTCTGGAGAAGGCCCTGAGCGAAGTCACCGAGCACTGCACCGACGCCAGCCTGCGCAAAGAGCGCGAGCAGAAGGTGCTCGATGCCCGCCATGAAGTGAACCAGCGCACCAAGGACCTGGACAAGGCGATGAAGAAAGGCGATGCCGAGAAGATCAACAAGCGCAAGGACAAGCTCGCCGAATCGAAGAAAGAACTGCAGAGCGCGCTGGACGAGCTGGAGCGTTGATTTCAATCAATCGATGCCACTAAAGCTGTAGGAGCCGTCTGAAAAGGGGCCATATTTGCCGTTACTGGGTTCACGGAGCAAAGCGTTGAGCGCACTATGCCCTTACACTTTTTGTTGCCATTACCCTGTATAGGAGGCCCCATGAAACAGCTGTCTACCCTGGCCTTGCTGAGTACCTTAGCTTTCTTGCCGGCGGGCTCGCTGCAAGCGGCGCAGATCCTCAGCCCCGGCCTGACTGGCTGCGCGGCCAAACGTGATGCCATCGAACAGCAGTTGCAGCAAGCCCAATCCCGGCAGAACTCCGGCGAAGTGCGCGGACTGCAAAAAGCGCTGAAAGAGAATACCGAGCACTGTACCGATGAAGGCTTGCGCGCGGAGCGCCAAGCAAAAATCGACAAGGCCGAGGCTGAAGTTGCAGAGCGCCGGGCGGACCTCAAACAGGCGCAAGCCAAGGGCGACCCAGGCAAGATTGCCAAGCGCCAGAGCAAGCTGGCGGTATCTGAAGCCGAGCTGAAACAGGCGCAGGCCGAGCTGGATAAATAGCCCCTACCGTAATGCTGTTCACTTAAGGCCCTTGTCGCCTGCTTTGGGGCCGCTTTGCGGCCCTTCGCGGGCAAGCCCGCTCCCACAGGTACGGCGCCGACCGTCCGAGCGGCGCTATACCTGTGGGAGCGGGCTTGTCGGAGCGCCGAACCGCCGCGAAGGGGCGCAAAGCGGCCCCAGAATCTTAAGTGAACAGCATTACGGCGCTGTCAGTGGTTGCGAAACTCGCTATGACAGGCCTTGCAGGCGGCTTCGACCTTGTCCATCGGTGCCTTCAATTGCGCCATTTCCAGCGGTTGAGTACGCGTCACACCTACCAATTGCGCGGTGACACTTTCCAACTGCCGCGCCAGATCCTCAAAACGCGCCTGCCGCTGCCAAACCTCGGCCCGGGCACTGCTGTCGCCCTCATCCTGCACTTGTGGGAAGTGCTGCCATGGCGCATGGGCCAGGCTATCGAGCTTCAGCGCGCCGTCGGCGAACTTGCCGCCATCGAAGGGTAAACGCCCACGCAGCATGCCGCCCATGTCTTCGCTGGTCTTGAGCATCTGCTTGAAGATCGCCTTGCGCTGCCCCAGCGGTGAGTTAGGATCGACACGGTCGCAGCCCACCAGGGACACGCTGACCAGCAGCAGCACGGTGAAACATTTGAACATCACGGTCACATTGGCATCGGAATAGGGCCGACAGTATCCTCGCCTGCTCGACAAACACCAATACCCTTACGAAAAACAGGGGCAGCCACGCGCTCGCCCGTTCAAGGATTCAGCCATGAAATCTGCTCTGCGCCATCTCGCCTGGGCACTCCCTGCCCTGGCCCTGCTGGCCGGCTGCAACGGCGGCGAAAGCGCCAAACCCGAACCCCATGCCGTGGCCACCTACGCCCCCGCCACCTGGAAAGACCTGCCCAGTGTCAGCGATGCCGACTTGCTGGCAGGCTTCGTGGCCTGGCGCAATGGCTGCGAGAAGCTCAAGCGTGACCCGGTCTGGGCGCCGACCTGCGAAGCAGCGCAGCGGATTCCGGACGATGCCGCCCAAGCTCGTGCCTTCCTCCAGCAGAACCTGCAGGTGTATGGCCTGCGCTCGGCCGAGAACAACGCCAATGGCTTGATCACTGGTTATTACGAGCCGGTCTACCCCGGCAGTCTGGAACGCACTGAAGCTGCTCAGGTGCCGGTTTATGGCATTCCCGACGACATGATCGTGGTCGACCTGACCAGCATCTATCCCGAACTCAAAGGCAAACGCCTGCGTGGCCGCCTTGAAGGCCGCGTGCTCAAGCCGTACGACACTGCCGAGGTGATCTATCGCGACGGTGTCAAAGCGCCGGTGCTGGCCTGGCTGACCGACCCGATGGACCTGCAATTTTTGCAGATCCAGGGTTCGGGCCGCGTCGAGCTGGAAAATGGCCGGCAGTTGCGCCTGGGCTACGCCGACCAGAACGGCCACCCCTACCGGCCGATTGGTCGCTGGCTGATCGAGCAAGGCCAGTTGAAGAAGGAAGACGTGAGCATGGGCGCCATTCATGCCTGGGCCCAGGCCAATCCACAACGGGTGCCGGAGCTGCTGGCCAGCAACCCCAGCTATGTTTTCTTCAGCACTCGCCCGGACAGCAACGAAGGCCCGCGCGGTTCGCTCAACGTGCCGCTGACTGCGGGGTACAGCGTGGCCATCGACCGTAAGGTGATTCCGCTGGGCAGCTTGCTGTGGTTGTCCACCACGCGCCCGGACGGCACGCCAGTGGTGCGGCCAGTGGGCGCACAGGACACCGGCGGTGCAATTACCGGCGAGGTGCGTGCGGACCTGTTCTGGGGCACCGGGCCTGAGGCCGGTGAACTAGCGGGTAACATGAAGCAGCAGGGACAGATCTGGATGCTTTGGCCTAAAGGCAAACCATTGCCTGAAGTGCCGAAAGTCCTCTGATTTTGCGGTGACCTTTTCGCGGGCAAGCCCGCTCCCACAGGGACTGCGCTGGCTTCAAGGTCAACGGGGTGCCTATAGGAGCGGGTTTACCCGCGAAAAGCGCGACTCGATGTCAGACCGAAACCACGAAGAACGACACAATCAACGCCAGCCCGGCAAACCACACCAGCGAGCGCAACGCCGCCCAGTCCGCCAGGTAGCAAATGATGTAGAGCAACCGGCTGGTGATGTACATCACCCCCAGCACGTCCTGCGTCACCTGTTCGGCATTGCCGACGATATCCGCCACCAGCACCGCCGCCGCGAACGCCGGAAACGCTTCATAGCTGTTCTGCTGCGCGGCATGGGCACGCCGTGGCAGGCCCGACAGCGTGTCGAGAAAGGCTCGCGGATCGTGATTGTCCTTGAGGCCGAATCGCCCGCTGCTGAGCTTGGCGATCAGCGCACACAGCGGCGGCAGGATCAGGGCAATCAGAATGCACCACAGGGCAACGGTCATGGACAGGACTCCTTGTTCGAAATGATCGGGATCAGAGCTTCATCACCAGCATGCCCGCCAGGACCAGCCCGCATGCTAAGAGCCTCGGGCCGCCAAAAGGTTCTTTGAGGTAGCGCATCCCCAACAGCACCACCAGGATCACACTCAGCTCACGCAGCGCCGCAGCCTCGGCCACCGACCCCAGGTGCATGGCCCACAGCACCAGGGCGTAGCTGAACAACACACACAAGCCCACCGCCAACCCCAACCGCCATTGCGTGCGCCAGAACAGCGCGAACGGCGCACGCCTCGCCACGCTGGCCAGCAGCGGAAACGGCCAGGCGCTGAGCAAGGTCAGCCAGACAAGGTAATCCCAGGGCTGGCCCCACAAACGCACTGCCTGGCCGTCGAACCAGGTGTAACAGCCGATGCACAGACCAATTAGCGCCACTACCGGCAGCATCGACCAAGGCAGACGTTCACCGCCTCCGCCCTGCCACAACAAGCAAGCCATACCGCAGGGGATCAGCAGGATGCCAATGATCTGCTGCTGGCTCAGTGTTTCTCCGGCGAATGCCAGGGTCAGGCCCAGCACGACCAAAGGCGACAGGCCGCGCATCAGAGGATAGACCAGGCCCAGGTCGCCGACGCGGTAGGCCTTGATCAGCAGTACCCGGTAGAGCTGCTCGGCAAGCGCCGAGGCGACCAGCCAGGGCCAGATTTCAGCGGGCGGGAAGTCGACGAAAGCGACGGCCGCGAGGGCGAACACCAGGGCCACCGCATCCATGCTGGCGATCACCAGCAGGCGCTCGCCACTGAATTTGATCAGGGTGTTCCAGGTGGCGTGCAGGAGGGCTGCGATGAGCACGAGGGAGGTTGCCAACACGCTGTATTCCTTGCAGAGAGCCGGGGTGGCCTGTGGCGGATGAGGGCACAAATATAGCGGTTTCCTGTCGATCTTTGGGGCCGCATAGCGGCACCTGTTTCTGAACGAATCGGAGATTTCCGGTCAGAGGGTGTGTCCCGAAACCCTCGCCAGGCCATCAAACAACTGCCCGAGCGATTCGGGTTACGACTCGGAAGCCACTCTTTACAGGATTTGGGATGCTTGAACTTGTTGCCGCGTTTATCTGCCTGACCACCCTTCTCACCTACGTCAATTACCGTTTCATCGGCCTGCCACCCGCCATCGGCGTGATGGTGACGGCGCTATTGTTCTCCTTGATTCTCCAGGGCTTGAGCCTGATCGGTTTCCCCGGCTTGGAAGAGCGCGTCGAAGGCCTGATGAACCAGATCGACTTCAACGATCTGCTGATGCACTGGATGCTGTCATTCCTGCTGTTTGCCGGCGCCTTGCACGTCAACCTCGGCGACCTGCGCAGTTACCGCTGGCCCATCGGCCTACTGGCGACCATCGGCGTGTTGATCGCCACCGTGGTCATCGGCTTTCTGGCCCACTGGGTATTCGCCCTGTTCGGCTGGCACGTCAGCCTGATCTATTGCCTGCTGTTTGGCGCGCTGATTTCGCCGACCGACCCGATCGCGGTGCTCGGCGCCCTGCGCACCGCCAATGCATCGAAACCACTGAAAACCACCATCGTCGGCGAGTCGCTGTTCAATGACGGCACGGCGGTGGTGGTGTTTACCGTGTTGCTGGGGATCGTCCAGCTCGGCGAGACGCCGAGCGTTTCCGAGACCGCCATTCTGTTTGCCCGCGAAGCACTGGGCGGCATCGCCTTTGGCGGCCTGATCGGCTACGCGACCTACCGCATGATCAAGAGCATCGAGCAGTACCAGGTCGAGGTCATGCTGACCCTGGCGCTGGTCATCGGTGGTTCGGCGATGTGCTACGAGCTGCACGTTTCGGCGCCAATCGCCATGGTGGTGGCCGGTCTGATCATCGGCAACCTGGGGCGCAACCTGGCGATGAACGACATGACCCGGCGCTACATGGACGGCTTCTGGGAGCTGATCGACGACATGCTCAACGCGCTGCTGTTCGCCCTGATCGGCCTGGAGCTGTTGCTGCTGCCGTTCAACTGGCTGCACTTGGCGGCCGGCAGCGTGCTGGCGGTGGCGGTGTTGATGTCGCGTTTGCTGACCGTGGCGCCGGCGATCGTCCTGCTGCGCCGCTGGCGTAGCGTGCCCAAGGGCACGGTGCGGGTACTGACCTGGGGTGGTTTGCGCGGTGGGGTTTCGGTGGCTCTGGCGCTGTCGCTGCCAGTAGGTGATGAGCGCGACCTGTTGCTGTCGATCACTTACATCGTGGTGCTGTCTTCGATCCTGATTCAGGGCTTGAGCATTGGCCGCGTGGTCCGTGGCGTTACTGCCCAGCCCTGAAAGAGCGATTTGTTGGACTCGTGGGAGTGGGCTTGCCTGGCGATGGCAGCGGTAGGTTCACCCTCGCATCGCGGGGCGAGCCCGCTCCCACGCCCCTATAGCCCAAGCCCCACGCCAGCCGCTTATTCGACGGCGGTATCCGGGAACTGATCCTGCACATACTTGATCTGCGTCCGCCCGTGCGCCGCGGGCAGGCCATCATCGCCCAGGTTGACGAAGACCATCTTGTCCACGGTCAGGATGCTCTTGCGGGTGATCTTGTTACGCACTTCAC
Organism: Pseudomonas sp. BT-42-2; assembly: GCF_025847435.2. Taxonomy (NCBI): domain Bacteria; kingdom Pseudomonadati; phylum Pseudomonadota; class Gammaproteobacteria; order Pseudomonadales; family Pseudomonadaceae; genus Pseudomonas; species Pseudomonas sp. BT-42-2. The sequence continues at coordinate 32,163 of NZ_JAOYTM010000018.1, read as the reverse complement.
ACTTGAGGGTGATCGAGGTGCGGCCAAACTCGGTGGCGGTGATGCCCAGCTCGATGATGTCGCCCTGGCGCGAGGCGCTGACGAAGTTGATTTCCGACATGTACTTGGTGACCACGCGCTGGTTGCCCAGTTGGACGATGGCGTAGATCGCCGCCTCTTCGTCGATCCAGCGCAGCAGGCTGCCACCGAACAGCGTGCCATTAGGGTTGAGGTCTTCGGGTTTAACCCACTTGCGGGTGTGGAAGTTCATCATTGCTCCTGACGGCTTGGCTTACGTGCAGTCATGATGGCAGAGCCTGCCGCCGCTCTCCATTACCCATCGACTATCGTCTCGATTAATCGACAGAAAACCTTGGGTCTGATAGCCCACCCCGGCTATAATCTGCGCCGTTTCACATGGCCACCCGCTGCGGGGCCATGCCCGCCACCCATCCGAGGGGCGCTGCAGCAGGCTCGGCCTGTCAGGCTCGGTTGGGGCGTTGTCCGCCATGCGGACGCTCAACGCACAACGGCGCCCATTCGCACACTACGAATGGAGGCTCTTGATGAGCGCTGTAAACACGCCTGCTGGTTTTACCGATTTCAAAGTCGCTGACATCTCCCTGGCCGCCTGGGGTCGTCGCGAAACCATCATCGCTGAATCGGAAATGCCTGCACTGATGGGCCTGCGTCGCAAGTACCTCGAGGAGCAACCGCTCAAGGGTGCGAAGATCCTGGGCTGCATCCACATGACCATCCAGACCGCCGTGCTGATCGAAACCCTGGTTGCCCTGGGCGCCGAAGTGCGCTGGTCGTCCTGCAACATCTTCTCCACCCAGGACCAGGCCGCCGCTTCCATCGCCGCTGCCGGTATCCCGGTGTTCGCCTGGAAAGGCGAGACCGAAGAAGAGTACGAGTGGTGCCTGGAGCAGACCATCCTCAAGGATGGCCAGCCATGGGACGCCAACATGATCCTCGACGACGGTGGTGACCTGACCGAGCTGCTGCACAAGAAGTACCCAGCAGTGCTGGATCGCGTCCACGGCGTCACCGAGGAAACCACCACCGGCGTTCACCGCCTGCTCGACATGCTGGCCAAGGGCGAGCTGAAAGTCCCGGCGATCAACGTCAACGACTCGGTCACCAAGAGCAAGAACGACAACAAGTACGGCTGCCGTCACAGCCTCAACGATGCCATCAAGCGCGGCACCGACCACCTGCTGTCGGGCAAGCAAGCGCTGGTCATCGGCTACGGTGACGTGGGCAAGGGCTCGGCCCAGTCGCTGCGTCAGGAAGGCATGATCGTCAAGGTTTCCGAAGTCGACCCGATCTGCGCCATGCAAGCCTGCATGGACGGCTTCGAGCTGGTCTCGCCGTTCATCGACGGTATCAACAACGGCACCGAAGCCAGCGTCGACAAGGCCCTGCTGGGCAAGATCGACCTGATCGTTACCACCACCGGTAACGTCAACGTCTGCGACGCCAACATGCTCAAGGCCCTGAAGAAGCGCGCCGTGGTCTGCAACATCGGCCACTTCGACAACGAAATCGACACCGCCTTCATGCGCAAGAACTGGGCCTGGGAAGAGGTCAAGCCGCAGGTGCACAAGATTCACCGTACCGGCGCTGGCGATTTCGATCCGCAGAACGACGACTACCTGATCCTGCTGGCCGAAGGCCGCCTGGTCAACCTGGGCAACGCCACTGGCCATCCAAGCCGCATCATGGATGGCTCGTTCGCCAACCAGGTACTGGCGCAGATCTTCCTGTTCAACCAGAAGTACGCCGACCTGTCGCCTGCCCAGAAAGCCGAGCGCCTGACCGTGGAAGTGCTGCCGAAGAAACTCGACGAAGAAGTGGCCCTGGAAATGGTCCGCGGCTTCGGCGGCGTGGTCACCCAACTGACCCAGCAGCAGGCCGAGTACATCGGTGTGACCGTCGAAGGCCCGTTCAAGCCGCACGCCTACCGCTACTAAGCGGCAAGCTGCACGTTTCAAGCGGCAAGAAAGGCAGATAGTGCCAAGCCGCTTGAAACCTGTAGCTCTTGAATCTTGAACGATGCCCAAGCCAGACCGGCCTCTACCGGTCTGGCTTTGACTTGCAGCTTGCGGCCTGACGCTTGCAGCTGAGGAACGAGTGATGTCCCTAGAACGCCGTTACAGTTTCGAATTCTTCCCGACCAAGACCGAAGCCGGCCATGAAAAGCTGATGGGCGTTGCCCGTGAGTTGGCCAGCTACAACCCCGACTTCTTCTCCTGCACCTACGGCGCTGGCGGCTCGACCCGTGACCGCACGCTCAATACCGTGCTGCAGCTGGAAAGCGAAGTGAAAGTCCCTGCCGCTCCGCACCTGTCGTGCGTGGGTGACACCAAGGCCGACCTGCGCGCACTGCTTGGCGAATACAAAGCGGCCGGCATCAAGCGCATCGTCGCCCTGCGTGGCGATCTGCCTTCGGGCATGGGCATGGCCTCGGGCGAACTGCGCTACGCCAGCGACCTGGTCGAGTTCATCCGCCAGGAAACCGGCGATCACTTCCACCTGGAAGTGGCCGCCTACCCGGAGATGCACCCGCAGGCGCCCAACTTCGAGGCTGACCTGGCCAACTTCGTGCACAAGGTCAAGGCTGGCGCCGACAGCGCCATCACCCAGTACTTCTTCAACGCCGACAGCTACTTCTACTTCGTCGAGCGCGTGCAGCAGATGGGCGTCGACATCCCGGTTGTGCCCGGCATCATGCCGATCACCAACTACAGCAAGCTGGCGCGCTTCTCAGACGCCTGTGGCGCTGAGCTGCCACGCTGGATTCGCAAGCAACTGGAAGCCTACGGCGACGATACCGCCAGCATCCAGGCGTTTGGCGAGGAAGTGATCAGCCGCATGTGCGAGCAACTGCTGCAAGGCGGCGCTCCAGGGCTGCACTTCTATACCCTGAACCAGGCCGAAGCGAGCCTGGCGATCTGGAACAACCTCAAGCTTCCTCGTTGACCGTCAATCGCCGGTAACAAGAATATGAGGACATGAAAAAGGCTTTAGCTTAGGCTAAAGCCTTATTCATTTTGGCTCCTCGATAGGTTACTGCACGGAATGCACCTCCAACATCCCTCCAAACCTCAACTGGTTTACCTCGCATTCGGCCCGGCCACCTACCACCAGGAAGCCTGCTTCAGCATCGTCAGCGCCCTGGCACATTTGCGCCAGACACCCGATGAAGCGATCGATATCCAGGTCTACACAGACTCTCCCGAGCCCTACGCCAAGCTGCCAGTTGTCGTCCATGTGCTGGATGAAGCAACGCGCAAAGCCTGGAACCAGCCGCATGGTTATCATTTCCGCAGCAAGCATGTGCTGATGCGCCAGCTGCTTAAGCAGCACCCGCTGGCGGTGTTGATCGACACCGACACCTTCTTCCGCCAATCGCCGATGCAGCTGTTCCGTCGCATCAAGACCGGCACGCTGCTGTGCAACGCCATTGGCGCGCGCTATGGCGCGAACCCCGACTGCCAGCTGTACAAGAGCCTGCATCAGGCCCTGCAAGCACGCGGGTTGGCCGACACGCAGATGCCGCTGGTCAACTCCGGGGTAATCGGCCTGACCGCGGCTGATGCAGCGACGCTCGATCACTCCATCGCCTTGATGGACGAGTACTACCCGCAGGCTCGCCAGGCCTACACCCTGGAAGAGTTCTGCCTGGCGGTCGCCGCCTATCGCACCCTTGAGCTCGCCGAATGTACCGACGTGATCCATCACTACTGGAGCCGCAAGGCGCAGTTCCGGGCGAAGATCCAAGCCTGGCTGCACAAGCACGGTGACGACCCGCTCAGTGAAGCGGCACTGGCCGATGTGTACCTAGTCAACGATCAACTGCCCCGACCTCCGGCCCTGCACCGGCTGGGCTACAAGGCCATGAGCCTGACCCTGCCCAGCCATCAGCGCCAGTTCGCCCGTGAATTGCTGTATGGCTGCTACGCCTATGCCAATGAGTTCGACCGAGCTTGCGCCCCGGCATGGTGGGACAAGGCCCTGGAGAACCTGCACGAGCGCCATGGTCGAATGGAAGCAGAGCAATTGCGCCAATGCCTGCGCCAGCCTGGCTTGCGCTTGTCACTGGGTCGCCAGCACAAAGAAGTCGAGCGCCATCTGCTCAAGGATTCGCGAGCCTGACTTTGCACTCAACGTGGCCAGGCTGCACTGGTCACGTTTTCACTTAGCGCGTACTCTGCGGCCATGCCAGACCTCGCCCGCCTTCTTGGCCTTCTGCTGCTTGTCTGCCTGAGTTCATTGGCTCAGGCCGAGCGCCTGCGCCTGGTATCCGATGACTGGGCACCCTACATCTATCAGGAAAACGGCCAACCGAAAGGCATCGACTACGAAGTCTCACGGGAAGTGTTCAAGCGCCTGAGCATCGAGGTCGACTGGCAGTTCCTGCCCTGGAAGCGCTGCCTGGCGATGGTCGAGCAGGGCCAGGTCGACGGTGTGCTCGACATCTTCCAGATAGACACGCGTAAGAGCTACATGATCTACCCAGACGAACCGCTATCGAATGTTGAATTCGTAGTGTTTCGCAAACGCGCCCAACGACCACTGATCACCCACCTGCACGACCTTGCCGGCCTGACCGTTGGCATCTCACCCGGTTATGCCTACGGCGCGCATTTCAACGAGTCCCCGCTGTTCAAGCGCGAAGCCGCGCCCACCCATGAAGCCAACTTCGGCAAGCTGATGCTAGGGCGCATCGATGCGCTGGTGACCGATCGCCAGGTCGGCCGCTTCCTGCGCTATCAATTGGGGTTGCTGCAGCAAGTCGAGGAGCAGCCGTTGCTGATCAGCCGTCACGCGCAGTATCTGGGGCTTGCGCAGAAGCCTGGACGGCAGAAACTCGCTCAAGCGTTCGCCGACGAACTACGCCAGTTCAAGCGCGAGCCCGCCTACGCCGCCATCAGCGCGCGCTATGCGGGCGACGCCGAGCGGTTTGATGACGCCATTGAGCAGCAGGAACGCGGCACGCTGCGTTAGCTCTGTTATACTCGGGCCTTCCCGCCCGGCTCACGCCCGGACGCTCGGCCTCGCAGTAGGCATCTCGACCGTCGGCCATGCACCTCAAATGCACGCCCGCCGCCTCCCGGATGCGCAGTGAACGCCCAGCTGGACCGGACGCGATCGCATCCCTCAGATGCCCGTCGCGCCAGGCAGATCACCCCATAGGGCCTAGCCCCCACGAGAACAGGATTGCCCATGTCCTTTGCTTCCCTCGGTCTCTCCGAGGCTCTTGTCCGCGCTATCGAGGCAGCGGGCTATACCCAGCCCACCCCGGTGCAACAGCGGGCCATTCCCGCCGTGTTGCAAGGCCGCGACCTGATGGTTGCCGCCCAGACTGGTACCGGTAAGACCGGCGGTTTCGCCCTACCGATTCTTGAGCGCCTGTTCCCGGGTGGCCACCCCGACAAGTCCCAGCGCCACGGCCCGCGTCAACCGCGGGTACTGGTCCTGACCCCGACCCGCGAACTGGCGGCTCAGGTCCACGACAGCTTCAAGGTGTATGCCCGCGACCTCAGCCTGGTCAGCGCCTGCATCTTCGGCGGCGTCGGCATGAACCCGCAAATTCAGGCCATGGCCAAGGGCGTCGACGTCCTGGTCGCCTGCCCCGGTCGCCTGCTGGACCTGGCTGGCCAGGGCAAGGTCGACTTGTCCCATGTCGAGATACTGGTACTCGATGAAGCCGACCGCATGCTCGACATGGGCTTCATCCATGACGTCAAGAAGGTCTTGGCGCGCTTGCCAGCCAAGCGCCAGAACCTGCTGTTCTCGGCGACCTTCTCCAAAGACATTACCGACCTTGCCGACAAACTGCTGCACAACCCCGAGCGCATCGAGGTCACGCCGCCGAACACCACGGTCGAACGGATCGAGCAACGCGTCTATCGCCTGCCGGCCAGCCACAAGCGTGCCCTGCTGGCGCACCTGATCACCCTCGGCGCCTGGGAACAGGTGCTGGTGTTCACCCGTACCAAGCACGGTGCCAACCGCCTGGCCGAGTACCTGGAAAAGCACGGCCTACCTGCCGCCGCGATCCACGGTAACAAGAGCCAGAACGCACGCACCAAGGCCCTGGCCGACTTCAAGGCCAACACCGTACGTATCCTGGTTGCCACCGACATTGCCGCCCGTGGCCTGGATATCGACCAGCTGCCGCACGTGGTCAACTTCGAGCTGCCCAATGTCGAGGAAGACTACGTTCACCGCATTGGCCGTACTGGCCGTGCCGGGCGCTCCGGTGAAGCCATCTCGCTGGTCGCGCCAGACGAAGAGAAACTGCTCAAGAGCATCGAGCGCGTCACCCGGCAGAGAATCCCCGATGGCGACCTGATGGGCTTTGATGCCAGCCAGGTTGAAGCTGAAAAGCCAGAGGTGCGCGAGCGCCCGCAAAACACCGGTCGCGGCGGTCGTAACCAGTCGCGCGGCGAAGCTGGCAAAGACAGCAATGGCGGGCGCAAAGACAAGGGCAAGGATAAAGGCAAGGCCAAGCCCCAGGCAGCTGAAAAGTCGGCCGAAAAGAGCAAATCCGCCGACAAGCAGCAACAGCAGCCGCGCAGGTCGCGTGACGGCAAACCGCGTCAGCAGCAGGCTGGCCAGGGTGAAAGCCGTGTTCCGCCAGTGCCGGCCAACCGCGCACCCGACGAGTTCCTGGACGACGAAGTGGATAACTTCGGCAACCGCGCCGACTACGTCAGCCCCTACCAGAACGCCAAGAACCAAGGCCGCAACCGTCGCCCAGGTGGCGCTGCTGGCCAGGGTCAGGCGCAAGGCAGCGGCCAACGCGGCGCAGGTGCTGGCGGGCAAAATCAGGGCCGCAGCAATAACGGCGGCCAGCCACGCCAGGGCTCGGGCGAGAAACGTCCGCGCAACAACAGCAACAATGGCGGTGCTCGCCGTGATGGCAACCCAGGTCGCAACCGCTCGGCGGGTCGCGATGAGGGTTCGCGTCAGGAGCCAGCGGTACGCAATCCGCGTGAATCGCAAAACCAGCCAGTGATCATCCGCAAGGAATCCAAGCTCGACCGTTATCCAACGCCTGAGCAGCTGGACGATCTGCCGAGCCGCCCGCGTGGCGAGCGCCCGGCCCTGCTGACCCGCAATCGCTGATTCGGATCACGCAGACATGAAAAAGCCGCCCCACGGGGCGGCTTTTTCATGTCTGGAGCAGCATATTACTTTTGCTTGACGCCTTCGACGCTGATGTCCAGGTCGAGGGTTTGCGAAGTTGGGCCTGGGCCCTTGATGCCGAAGTCGTTCAGGTTCAGCGTGGTCTTGGCGTTGAAGCCAGCGCGCTCGCCGCCCCATGGATCCTTGCCTTCACCGTTGAACACAGCCTTGAAGGTAACAGGCTTGGTCACGCCGTGCAGGGTGAGGTCGCCGGTCACGTCGGCAGTCTTGTCACCGGTCGATTTGACCGCGGTGGAAACGAACTTGGCTTCTGGGTACTTCTTCACGTCGAGGAAGTCAGCGCTGGCGATATGCTTGTCACGCTCAGCGTGGTTGGACCACAGGCTGGCGGTTTTCAGATCGACGCTGATCTTGCTGGCTTCAGGCTTGGCGCTGTCCCAAGTGAAGTTGCCATCGAAGTCCTTGAAGGTACCGTGAATGAAGCTGTAGCCCAGGTGGCTGATTTTCCAGTCAACGAACGCGTGCTGGCCTTCTTTATCGATCTTGTACTCGGCAGCCATGACCTGGCCAGCAGAGAGCAGAGCGGTACCGAGCGCCAAAGCGGCAAAAGTCTTTTTCAACATCCTTTCTATTCCTTGCAATTGAGGTTGAGAGTCAAGCTTTGCGGCCCAGCATGCGGATCAGGGTCGCGTCACGGTCGATGAAATGGTGTTTCAGTGCTGCCAGACCATGCAAGCCGGCGAAAATCACCAGGCCCCAGGCCAGATAAAAATGGATCTCGCCAGCGGTATCTGCCTGGTCGGGCAGGTTACTGACCAGCGCTGGCACTTCGAACAGGCCAAACACCGGAATGCCGACGCCATCGGCGGTAGAGATCAGGTAACCGGCGATCATCACCGCGAACAGCCCCAGGTACAGCGCCAGATGCCCCAGCTTGGCGGCCATGCGGGTGAATGCCCCATGGTTGGCCGGCGCCGGTGGCGGCGGGCTGATGAAGCGCCAGAGCACACGCAGCAACATCACCGCCATCAGCACCAAGCCGATGCTTTTGTGCAGATCAGGGCCGGATTTGCGCCAAGGGCTGTAGTAGTCCAGGCCTACCATCCACAAGCCCAAGCCAAACAGACCGAAGACTGCCAAAGCCACACCCCAGTGCATGACGATGCTGACCAGGCCATAGCGAGAAGGTGAGTTACGAACTTGCATGTTGGCGTATTTCCCCGTGAAAGCTGTGCACAGACTAACGCGTAACGTATCGAATAAAAGCGGAAAAATCTGACTCGGATGATCGATTTTTACGATATGTATTGTGTGCATTGGCTATTAAGGAAAGATTAACCATAGCGGAAATTCGTCAGGAAGGGATGATGCTGAATACAGGAGGCCCATCGCGAGGCAAGCCCGCACCTACAGGGTATGGGGTAAACCTGTAGGTGAGGGCTTGCCTCGCAATGGGCTGCAAAGCAGCCCAAAGAGTGAATCAGCCAGCCTTGGCCTGAGTATTGGCCACCGGCTTTTTTACCGGCTCAGACTTGACTGTCGCCTTCTTCACTGGCGCAGGCTTGCTGGCTGCCTTCTTCGCCGCCTCAGACTTCGCTGCCGGCTTGTGCGCCGGAGCATGCTTGGCAGGCGCGGCTTTGGCAGCCGGTTTGACTGGCTGTTCCTTGGCCACAGGCGCTGGAGCAACAGGAGCAGGCGCAGGGGCAGAAACCGGCGCAACCTCGGCAGCCTTGGCAATTGGCGCAGCCTTCACTTCAGGCTTGGCACTGCCACCGAACAGGCGCGAGAAGAAGCCCGGTTTACCCCCTTCAGCCTCCTTTGCGGTCACCGGCTCGGCCTTGGCGGGTGCCTTGTCGGATTTATCGGAAGAACCGCCGAACAGGTTCGAGAAGAACCCGCCCTTATCCTTCGCCGCCACCGCACCGGCTGTCGCTGCAGCGGCAATCGGCACTGCCTTGGCTGGGTCGAACGACTTGCCGGCGAGCAAGTCCTGGACCTGCCCGGCAGCGCGCTGACCACTGCGTAGCGCGCCTTCCAGCGTGCCTGGATACAAGGCGTCGGTGTGTTCACCGGCAAAGGCTACGCGCTGCACCGGACGCTCCCACAGGCGCCAGTACTTGCTGATCTGCCCTGGACCATAGGCCAGGTAAGCGCCACCGGTGCCAGCATCGGTGCTGTAGCGTTTGACTTCGTAGCCGGTGAAGGCGCCACGGGCTTGTGGATAGAACGCGTGCAGGCGAATCAGCACCTGATCGACCATCTGCTTGTCGCCAAACGCCTGCAACAGGCGGGCGTTATCGCCAGACAGGTTGATCACCACGTTGGCCCCACCCTTGAGCGCAGGCTCGATCCACAGCATGCCGAGGCCTGCGTTACTGAAGATCTCGCCAGACATCCGCGCGCGGCTTTCCCACACCGGCGTCTTGAACTTGAGCATCAGTTGGTCGCGCCAGCCGTAGTTGGTGCCCTTGAGCGCGGCCAGGTGCTTGCTGTCCAGGCCTGGAGTCATCTGGATCTTGGCCAGCGCCCGCAGCGGCACCGCCAGCACCAGGTAGTCCGCCTGATAGCCGACGCTACCGACCTTGACGGTAACGCCGTCCTTGTCCTGGACGATGGAAGTCACTGGCGAACTGGTCTTGATGGTCTTGAGTTGCTTGACGAAGGCCTGGGCCAGCACCGGGCTGCCGCCTGGCAGGCGTGCGGCACGCAGGTCGCGGTCGCTGACACCGCGGTAGACGCGGGTCTGCTGGGCGAAATACAGCAACGACAGGCGCGATGGCTCGTCGTAACGGGTACGGATCTGCTGGTTGATCAGCTGCCGGGCGGTGGTTGGCAGTTGCAGCTTGTCGAGCCAGGTCGAGACGTTGATCTGGTCGAGGGCGAACAGCGTACTGTTGGCCTGCGGGTTCAGCGGATCGTCGATCGAGCGGGCGAGGTCATCGAGGGTCTTCTCGTAACGCTTGAGCGCCTCGGCGGTGGCAGGTTGCTTGGTGGCCAGGTCAGTGGCGTTGAAGTACTCGCCGTCGATCAGGTAACCCGGCGTTCGCACGAACTCCGGCGCTGGCAGTGTTTCAAGCTTGAAACGGTCGACATACTGGTTGAGGACTGGCTGCGCCTTGCCGTTGCCGATCCATTCGCTGGTGGCCAGCCCCGAGCGGCCGCCCATCCCCGACTTGGCTTCGAGCAAAGTCACTTGCCAACCCTTGTTTTGCAGTTCGTAGGCTGCGGTCAGGCCTGCCAGGCCGCCGCCTACCACAATCGCAGTAGGTGTCTTGTCCTTGGCGATTGCGGCGCCACTGGACACACCAATCAATAGCAACGCGCACAGGCGCACCCAAGCAGCAGCCATGTCGGCGAACTCCGGTTGAAATAGGTTAATGAGATCGGGGGAAGGGACGCCCCAGGATGATGCGTTAAGAATACGTCACCCTTGGGCACCCTGCCAGCGGAGCGACGACAAGTCGTTTATGCAACTGGCATTTTTGTCAGTAGCCAGAATCGGCGCATGCAGTGGAAAGTGGCAGCACCCAGTCCCAATGGAAATTGATGCATGGAATGCCATCAGCACTTTGCCCGCATGCAGCCTCATCACTTCAAACCCCACGACATCTGGCAGGGCAACAGTGGCTTGAGCATAACCTCCAACTGCACCTCATACGCGGGGCTTTACCAAGATTTCCAGGGCAATCCCGGCACTGAACTGGTGATTGGTGAAAACAACGACCTGCAGATCGACTTCGGTAAGGAAATCGATTGCGTAATGCTCGATTTCTATGTGGTTAGCGACTGCCCCGGGCTGGACGAAGACGACCTGATCGAATGCGACTACTTAGGCCTCAGGCCCGATCTGCTCGACGCGCCACCGCTGTACTGGCTCACCCTCAGTGGCCAATCGGGCACTGAATACGTTCCGGGGGTATACGCCAGCACGCCTACTCGCCAGTTGCTGCTGGGGCCATTTCGCAGGCTGACCATCTCCACCAAGCAGGCCAGCACCCTGCACATTCCAGCCCTCAGCTGGAGGCCTCTCCTGCGGCATTGAGCCTGAACACGGTTGTGATGCCCGGCACCTTTGCTTAGGCTTACGCGGTCAAACCAAGCCGCGTCGCCAGGAGAAGTGCCCATGGGCCTCAACGATCAGTGGATGCAACGTGACCTCAAGGTCCTGTGGCACCCCTGCACCCAGATGAAAGACCACGAGCAGCTGCCGCTGATCCCGATCAAGCGCGGCGAAGGCGTGTGGCTGGAGGACTTCGAGGGCAAGCGCTACCTGGACGCGGTCAGCTCCTGGTGGGTCAATGTCTTTGGTCACGCCAATCCGCGTATCAACCAGCGCATCAAGGATCAGGTCGACCAATTGGAGCATGTGATCCTCGCAGGCTTCAGCCATCAGCCGGTGATCGAACTGTCCGAGCGTCTGGTCGCCATGACCCCAGATGGCCTGGACCGGGTGTTCTACGCCGACAACGGCTCATCGTGCATCGAAGTGGCGCTGAAGATGAGCTTTCACTACTGGCTGAACAAGGGCCAGCCGGACAAGAAGCGCTTCGTCACCCTGAGCAACAGCTACCACGGGGAAACCATCGCGGCGATGTCGGTGGGCGACGTGCCGCTGTTCACCGAAACGTATAAAGCGTTGCTTCTGGACACCATCAAGGTGCCCAGCCCCGACTGCTACCTGCGCCCAGAAGGGGTGAGCTGGGAAGCGCATTCACGGACCCTGTTCGCCGCCATGGAGCAAACCCTGGCCGAGCATCACGCCAGTGTCGCCGCGGTGATCGTCGAGCCGTTGATCCAGGGCGCTGGCGGCATGCGCATGTACCACCCGATCTACCTCAAGCTGCTGCGCGAGGCCTGTGATCGATATGGTGTCCACCTGATCCACGATGAAATCGCCGTCGGCTTCGGCCGTACCGGCACGATGTTCGCCTGCGAACAGGCCGGCATCCGCCCCGACTTCCTGTGCCTGTCCAAGGCCCTGACCGGCGGCTATCTACCGCTGGCCGCCTGCCTGACCACCGATGACGTTTACCAGGCCTTCTACGACGATTACCCAACCCTGCGCGCATTCCTCCACTCGCACAGCTATACCGGCAACCCGTTGGCCTGTGCCGCAGCGCTGGCGACCCTGGACATCTTCGAACAGGACAACGTGATCGAGGCCAACAAGGCGCTGTCGGCGCGCATGGCCAGTGCCACCGCGCACCTGGCCGATCATCCGCATGTGGCCGAGATTCGCCAGACGGGTATGGCCTTGGCGATCGAGATGGTCCAGGACAAGGCCGGCAAAGTCGCCTACCCATGGCAGGAGCGCCGCGGCCTTAAGGTCTTCGAACACGCCCTGACCCGTGGCGCCTTGTTGCGTCCGCTGGGCAGCGTGGTGTATTTCCTGCCGCCTTACGTGATTACCCCCGAGCAGATCGACTTCCTCGCCGAGGTGGCCAGCGAAGGGATCGACATCGCCACCCGCGACAGCGTCAGCGTGGCAGTGCCCAAAGACTTCCATCCCGACTTCCGCGATCCGGGCTAGCCCGCAAGATCGCCGCCAACCCTGTAGGAGCGGGCTTGCCCGTGAACAAGGGCGAAGCCCTTGGCAGACACCGCAGTGTCTTCTTCGCGGGCAAGCCCGCTCCCACAGGGAACTCTGTGCCCCCTACTCCCTGAGCTGAACCATGAGACTGTCCCGCTTCTTCATCGACGCCCCCTTGAGCCTTGGCCAGCACGACCTGCCCGAAGCCCAGGCCCACTACATCGGCCGCGTACTGCGCATGGCCCCTGGCGATGCCGTGCAATTGTTCGACGGCAGCGGCCAGGAATACCTCGGCCAGCTGCTCGAAGTCGGCAAGAAGAGCGTACGCGTCACGCTCGACCAGGCCCTCCCCGGCCAGGCCGAATCGCCGCTGCATATCCACCTCGGCCAGGGCCTGTCGCGGGGCGAGCGGATGGACTGGGCAATCCAGAAAGCCACCGAACTGGGCGCCAACGAAATCACCCCGATCGTCAGCGAGCGCTGCGAAGTACGCCTCAAGGACGAACGCGCCGACAAGCGCCTGGCACACTGGCGCCAGGTGGCGATCAGCGCATGCGAGCAATGCGGCCGCTCGACCCTGCCCGTGATCCATCCACCACTGACCCTGGCTGAATGGCTCAAGGCAACCGAGGCCGACCTCAAGCTGGTCTTGCACCCGGTAGCCGAGCCGCTGACCAGCCATGCACGCCCAGCGCGCCTGGCCTTCCTGATCGGCCCAGAGGGTGGTTTGAGCGACGCCGAAGTGGAGCAGGCCAAAGCCGCCGGCTGCCACGCCGCCCGCCTCGGCCCACGCGTGCTGCGCACCGAAACCGCGCCGGTGGTGGCGCTGTCGGTGGCCCAGCAGCTATGGGGCGACTTCTAAACGCGTGCCCTAACGCACGTAGAAGAACACTGCGATGAAGTGCAGCAAGCTGCCGGCGATAACGAACAGATGCCAGATGCCATGCCAATGGCGAAAGCGGCTGTCGAAGGCGAAGAAGATGATGCCGATGGTGTAGAACGCACCACCGGCCGCCAGCCAGGCAAAGCCAGCAGCGCCGAGGGTGCGCAACAGGGGCTTGACCGCTACCAGCACGATCCAGCCCATGACTGCGTAGATGATGATCGACAGCACCCGCGCTTCGGAGCGTGGCTTGATCTCTTGGAGCATGCCGATTACCGCCAGCCCCCAGACCACCCCGAACAGGCTCCAGCCCCAAGGCCCGCGCAGGCTGACCAGGCAGAACGGGGTATAGCTGCCGGCGATCAGCAGGTAGATCGACAGGTGATCGAGCTTGCGCATGATCACCTTCGCCCGCCCGCGAGTGCTGTGGTAGAGGGTCGAGATGCTGTAGAGCAGCAACAGGGTGCCGCCGTAGATGGAGAAACTGACGATCTTCCACGGATCGCCCTGCAACCCGGCTGTGACGATCAACCAGATAGCGCCTATGCAGGCCAGTACCGCACCAACCAGGTGCGTCCAGGCATTGAAGCGTTCACCGTAATACATGCAAACACAGACCTCCGATGGCGGGGCAGGTTCCTGATTTGGTGTGGTTTAAGGCAAGCACCGCGTCGTGCTTTTCGCGGGCAAGCCCGCTCCCACAGGGTAAGCGGGGAGCCCGGGGACATCCTTTACAGGGTGAGCGAAAGCCCAAGCCAACGCTGTCTGTGGGAGCCGGCTTGCCCGCGAAAAGGGCGACGCGGTTTCAAGTTTGACGCCCTATCCTAACCCGCAATAGGTTGCAGATCCGCGTCACGCACCATGCGCTCCAGCCCCACCAGATCCGGCACCCGCGCCACCTGCTCGGCTACCTGCACCGCCGCCAGTTCCAGTTCGCTAAGCGGCACATCGACATAATTCAGCTGGCTGTCGAGCTTGCACGAACGCGGAATGTCCTGCAGCAACAGCGCCAGGTAACGTAGGCCGGTATCGCCCAGCGCATTGAGCACGACAATCCGCGCCCGCTCGCCGCACACGGTCTCTGCACCACAGGCAGCCTCGAAGCCAATCAACGGCAAGCGCTGCTGACGCCAGTCGATCCAGCCCAGGTGCCAACGCGGCTCGCCGATCTGGCACGACAGCGCACGCTGGCCAATCAATTCGGCCACCGCGACATTGGGCAACACCAGGGTGCGATCGCCCAGCGGTAACAGCAGCCCGGTCAAGGTGCTGCGCTGACCGGCAATATGTTCAAGCATGCGATTGGCTCCAGTGAGCGATGCTCTGCAGCAACACCGATTCCTGATACGGCTTGCCGAGGTAATCATTGACGCCGATGGCCATGGCCCGGTCGCGGTGCTTCTGGCCGCTGCGCGAGGTGATCATGATGATCGGCAGATCTTTCAGGCGCTGGTCGCGGCGGATCCGCGTGGCCACTTCGAAACCGTCCATGCGCGGCATCTCGATGTCCAGCAACAACACATCTGGCCGATGCTCTTCGAGCAGGGCCATGGCATCGAGGCCATCCTTGGCGGTCAGCACGCTCATGCCGTGGCGCTCGAGCAAGCGGCTGGTAACCTTGCGCACGGTCACCGAGTCGTCCACCACCATGATCAACAAACGCTGACGCGGCGCAGGGCCGAACAACTGCTGCTGGCGATCATTACCGCCCGGCAGACGCGCCAGACGCCGCTGCTGGCCCCGTAGCTGACCGAGCAGATCGAGAATCAGCACCACCCGGCCATCGCCGAGCAAGGTTGCCCCAGACAGGCCAGGTACAGCAGCGAACTGCGGCCCCAGACTCTTGACCACGATCTCGCGGCTCGGCGACAGGCTGTCCACCTGGATGGCGAATGACTCCTCATGCGAATGCACCAGCACCACCGGCAGCGGCACGCTTTGCCCGAGCAGGCTTGGCCGCGCACTGCCGCCTTGCAACAGCTCGCCGAGATAGCGCAACTGATAGGCATGACCGGCATACACGTAACGCGGCGCCTCCAACTGGTAGCAGGCGGCAAGCTCGGCCGGCGGCACGCGCACGATGCCTTCGATGGTGTTGAGCGGGATCGCGTATTGCTCATCCCCCAGGTGCACCATCAACGCCCGGTTGATCGACACGGTGAACGGCAGGCGAATCAGGAAGCGTGCGCCTTTGCCTGGGCTGGATTCGATACTCATCGAGCCGCCGAGCTGCTTGACCTCTTCGTGGACCACATCCATGCCCAAGCCACGCCCGGAAATTTGCGTGATCTTTTCCGCCGTGGAGAAGCCTGGCCGCAGGATGAACTGCAGGATCTCGTGATCGCTCAAGCGCGCTTGCGGGTCGAGCAAGCCGCGCTTGATGGCCTTGTCGCGCACCGCAGCCAAGGGCACCCCTGCGCCGTCATCGCTCATTTCGATGACGATGTCGGCGCCTTCGTGCAGCAGGTTCAGATGAATCGTGCCCAGCTCCGGCTTGCCCGCCGCCAGGCGCACTTCACGCGACTCCAGGCCATGGTCGACGGCGTTGCGCAGCATATGCTCCAGCGGCGCCACCATGCGCTCCAGGACGCTGCGATCGAGCTCGCCCTCAGCATTGCCAACCACCAGCTCGACTTGCTTGCCAAGCTCGCTGGCCACTTGCCGCACTACCCGCTGCAAACGCGGCACCAGGCGCTCGAACGGCACCATCAAGGTGGCGGTCAGGCCCTCTTGCAACTGGCTATTGACCCGCGCCTGCTGTTGCAGGAGGCTTTGCGCTTCCTGAGCACGCTGGGTCAGGGTTTCCTTCAGATCGAGCAGGTCCGAGGCCGACTCGAACAGCGCTCGCGACAACTGCTGCAACTGTGAGTGGCGGTCCATCTCCAGGGGGTCGAAGTCATCGTAGGCGTCGCCCTCGGCCTGGTAGCGGCTGGACATGCGCCCCTGGGTCTCGATGTCCAGGCGCAGCAGTTGGTCGCGCATCCGCTCAAGGGTGGTTTCCATCTCGTTGAGGGCGAATTGGGCGTCGTTGACCTGTTGCTCAATGCGCCCACGGATCACCGAATGCTCACCCGCCAGGTTGCCCAAGTCATCGAGCAGCTCGGCATCGACCTTGACCATGTCGCCCGGCGCACGCTCCGCAGCGGCAACCGGGGCTTCGGCAGGGGTAATGTCGGCTGGGCCCTGGCTGGCCACACTGTCAGTCAGGGCGGCGCTGCTGAAGTTGCGGATGTAGTCGATCAGCGCCGTGGCAGCATGCAACGGCTGGCCCAGGCGCACCGCATCGAGCATGTGCGCCAGGCGGTCGTGGCAGTTTTGCAGCAGCGAGAACAGCGCCGGAGTCGCGGGCAAACGCCCAGCGGCGAGCAATTCGTAAAGAAATTCCAGTTCGTGGGCGAGGTCGCCAATGGCGGCGATCTCGACCATACGTGCGCCGCCCTTGAGCGTGTGCAGGTCACGCAGCAGGGTTTCGACTTCGACGCTACTGCGCGGATCGGCCTGCAGACGCGCCAGCGCGGCGGCAGAGCTTTCGACGATGTCGGAGCTCTCTTCGAGGAACACGTCGAGCAGTTCCTTGTCGCCAGGGCTGTCGACCTCTGGCGGCGATTCTGACAGTTCGGCGGGCGCAGGCGCATGGCGAAACTCACGCAGCTGCGCGAGCAGCCCTACCGCCGAGGCTGGTGATTGCCCCTCGCGCAGGCTTTCGAGCATCTCGGCCAGCGCCGCATGGCTGCGCTTGAGCAGCTCGAACAGCGCCGCGCTGGGGCCCAGGCGGCGATCCACCAGGCCCTCGTAGAGCAGCGCCAGCTCCTGGGCGAGAATCTCCACCGCGCCTACCGCAGCCATCTGCGCGCCGCCCTTGAGGGTTTGCACCTCATGCTGCAACGCCGACAGGTTCGACGCGCTTTCGCTGTCCTGCTGCCACTGCTGCAGCGCCTGGTCGGCACTGTCGAGGATATCCCCGGCCTCTTCGAGAAACAGTTGCACCAACGCCGGTTCCGCGCTGCTGTCCACAGTCGGCAATGCCGTAACCCCGTCGCGCCCGACCAGCCCGGTAGCATCAGGCGCCAGCGCCGTGTCCAACAGCGCGCGCAGGGCATCGAGGCGTTCTGGACGCGGGGTCACTTCCTGCCCGGCAGCGACCTCGTCGAGCATGTCGATCAGCGCGTCATGGGCTTGTTGGGCCTGGGCAAAGAACGCTGGGTCAGCCGCCAGGCTGCCCTCTTCCACCGCCCCGTACAGATCGAGCAGGCCTTCGCAGAGCTCATCCAGCTGCCACAGATCCGCCAGGTGGGCGCCATGGCTGAGCGTGGTCAGCTCGTCGAGCAGGGTCTCCAGCGCCTGGCGTTGCCCCGGATGCTGCTGCCAGCTCGATAGCAACGACTCGGCATCGAGCAGGATGTCCATGCCCTGGGCGAGGAAGTTAGCGATCAGCTGAGGGTCGCGGCGCCGGCGACTGTGATGGGGCTCGTCCTGCAAGCTGGCCAAACGGCCATCGACACCTTGACCGACTTGCTCGATCAGCTCGGCAGCGCCGGGAATGGCTGCCAGCGGCGTGCTGCCCAGTTGGCTCAGGCCCAACTGGAACAGCGTGCGCCCCGCTTCCAGCCAGTCGATCTCGGCCAGCTGCAACGGCAGCTGGTGGCCTTTGTATTCTCGCGCAAGGCGGTCGAAGGCGGTGGCCAGCTCGGCGATCGGCATCACCCCGGCCATCGCGGCGCTGCCCTTGAGCGTGTGCAGGGCGCGCTGCAAGCTGTCGCTGACCGGTGTGTCCTGGCCATGCGTCTCCTGCAAAAACGCCTCGAGGCTGGCCATGTGGCCCTGGGCCTCGTTACGGAAGATCTCCAGCAGCTGCGGGTCGAGCCCGTCTACTTCGGCGGCGCTGCTGGCCTGGTTGTTGGCCAAGCCATGCAAGTGCGCCGACAACGGCTCGACTTCGGCCAGCGGCGGCAGATGGCCGACGGCAAAATCAGCGAGCAGGTCTGGCAAACGCACGAACACCTGCTGCAAGGCAACCACACCCTCGCCCGCCAGGCTCACCCGTCCTTCCAGCGCGCGGTTGATCAGGTGTTCGGCCCCCCAGGCCAATTCGGCGAGTGCCTGGGCATGGACCATCCGCCCACTGCCCTTGAGCGTATGCAGCGCACGCCGGACTTCGATCAGGGCGTCGCGCAAGCTGTTGTCGGCGCGCCAGCGCAGCCAGTGCCGCTCAAGGTCTGGCAACAGCTCGTTGGCTTCTTCGAGAAACACCTCGCGCAGCTCGGCATCGATTTCCTCGACCTCATCGGCCAGCCCGCCAATGCGGCAAGTCACACCCAGCGCAGCCAGGCTGGCACGGGCCATTTCAATGAATGGCTGAGCATCGGCCAGCGGGTCGGCCACCCGCCATTGCAGGTAGCATTCGCCAGCGCTGAGGGCGTCGGCCAGGTGGGTCAGTTCAGCCTGCGGCGGCTCTTCGTCCAGGTGCGCCAGCCAGCCTTGCACATAGCCTGCCGCGCCAGCGAACAGCTCGGCGGCGGCAGGCAGCATGAGCATCGACAGTGCCCCGCGCACCTGGTGCAGCAAGCCCGGCAGCGCCTGCAAGCGCTGGCGGGGCCAGCCGGATTCAAGGCAGTCGCCGATCAGGTCCTTGGCCTGCTGCAGCACCGATACCGCTTCGCTCAGCACCTGCTGGCGAATCTGTGCCAGGTCCGAGCCCGGCATGCTGCCTTGGCCACTCTCTTCCAACGGGCCAACCATGCCGTTGAGGGTCGCCTCGACGTACAGCAGCGCCCCGGCGACGTCCATCAACAGCGCATCATCCACCGGTTGCTGGTCTTGGGCCAGGGCCTGCAAGGCCAGCACCTGGTCGATGATCACCCGCCGCGGCTGTTGGAAATTCAGCACCGCCAAGGTATCGGCGACCTGGCGCAACGGCGATACCAGGGCATCGAGTTGCTCACGCGACTGCTCGCCGCGCACGAATTGGTCCAGGCAATCCTTGATGCGCATGAGGTCGTCGCACAGCGCGCTGACCACCGAGCGCAGGGCATCGCGGCCTTGACCGGCCTGCAATTGTTCGCGCCAGTTGCCCAGCGACAAGTCGAGGTCGGCCAGATCCGCCGCGCCAGCCAGGCGCTGCGCCGCTTCGCCCATCAGGCTGCCCTGGGCCAAGGCCTCGACGCCGCGACACTCGCGCAGACGGTTGAGCAGCGGCAGCATGACCAGCGGCAGGTCATGGCGGGCGCCGCGCAGGCGTTCAAGATACGGCGGCAGCTGCTCCAGACCACGGAACATCGCGCCCAGGCAATCGCCCCGCGGGGTGATCTGGCCGTCAGCCATGGCCCGGCCAAGCAGCTCGAGTTCTTCGGCCAAACGCGTTGCGCCACGCAGCTCAAGCATGCGCAGGCAGCCATGCACCTGGTGCAGGTTATCCACAAAGAAGGTCAGCATCGACAGATCGCCGGGGTCGCCGGCAAAGCGCTCCAGGGCCTGGCGCGCCTGCGCCAGGCAATCGAGAATCGGCGCCTTGGTCCAGGCCAGGGCGACCGTGTCGTGGCGTTCGGGGCTCACTGCGGCAGAGGCCATGGGTGATTCCTCAACGCGGCTCGGCGGGTGCCGGCAGGGTGAAACCGGAAACCGAGCGGCGCATCTCACTGGCCATGCGCGCCAGGTGGCGAATGCTGTCGGCGGTGGCACCGGAGCCGGCGGAGGTCTGCGCGGTGATTTGCTGGATCACCGCCATGGTGTGGGAAATCTGCCCGGCCGATGAAGTCTGCAACTGAGCGGCGTCAGAGATACTGTGGATAAGATCTGCTAACGTCTGCGAAACGCCCTCGATTTCAGCCAAGGCAACCCCGGCATCCTGCGCCAGGCGCGCACCACGTACCACCTCGGCGGTGGTCTGCTCCATGGAAATCACCGCCTCGTTGGTGTCATTCTGGATGGTACGCACCAGCGCTTCGATCTGACGGGTGGCCGACGAGGAGCGCTCAGCCAGGCGCTGCACTTCGTCGGCGACCACCGCAAACCCGCGCCCCGCCTCCCCGGCCAGCGAGGCCTGGATCGCGGCGTTGAGCGCGAGGATGTTGGTCTGCTCGGCAATGTCGTCGATCAGGCTGACGATATCGCCGATCTCCTGCGACGACTCCCCTAGGCGCTTGATGCGTTTGGCGGTGTCCTGGATCTGCTCGCGGATGTTGTCCATGCCTTGGATGGTGTTGTGCACCACCTCGTTGCCCTTGTTGGCGATGGCCACCGACCGCTCGGCGACCTTGGCCGACTCATAGGCATGTGCCGATACGCGGTCGATCGACTCGACCATGTCGCCGACCGCCAGCGACGCTTCGCTGATCTGGTCGGCCTGGTGCTCGGAGGCCTTGGCCAACTGTCGGGCAGTGTTTTGCGTGTCTTGTACCGCAGCGGCCACTTGCACGGCGCTGTGGATGATGGTCGCGACCAGGTCGCGCAACTGGTCGACGGAATAGTTGATCGAGTCGGCGATCGCTCCGGTGAAGTCCTCGGTTACCGAAACCGTCACGGTCAGGTCGCCGTCGGCCAGTTCTTCGATTTCATCGAGCAGGCGCATGATCGCCTGCTGGTTGCGTTCGTTCTTCTCGGCGGTTTCGCGCAGCTGGCGGTTAGTGGCACGAACCATCACCGAACCGATGAGGATGATCGAGGCCAGGGCAATCAGGCCCAGTACGTAGCCGCCGACAGTATCCAGGGTGCGCCCGTTGGCCAGGTTCTCGAAACCGTTGGCCAGGTGCGAGGCCTCATCGAGCAAGGTCTGCGACAGGCTGAAGATGTTGCTCGCGGCCTCGCGCACGCGAAACAGCTCAGGCGAGGTCTGGAGGATCTCATCAACGCTGCCGGCTACGAACTGGAACAACTCGGCGATCTCGGCCAGCCGCGCGCGAGCGTCGGCATCCTCGACCCGGGTGACCTGGATCGCCGGGTTGCCGCCGAGCATGCCTTCGAGCACCTGACCGAAGCGACTGGCATCGCGGCCAAAGGCGTCTGCTGCCTGCACCGCAGTGTCATCGCCGGCCAGCACGGTGTTAACCGAACCGAGAATGCGCTCAGCCAACAGCAACTGACGCTGAGCCACCGCCACCTGACTGGCGGGCGCGCCGCTCTGCAGGAGGATTTCCACCACCTTTTCGTACTCGACCTGCAACTGCGGCACGGTTTCGGCCAGGGTCGCCGCCACCTGGTGCAGCGACAATACGGTCTGCTCGCTGGCCAGGATGGTGTCGGTGTTCTTACGCAGGTTTTCCCAATCCTGGCGGACCGCCTCCATTTCATCGCGCATTTTCGCCGGAGCTGCTGGCAACGCCGTGGTCTTGTCGCCTTCGCGCAGGTAACTCCAGCGACGCTCGAAGTCGTTGCGCGCATCCGACAGCAACCTGAACGCCAGGGCCTTGCCTGCGGCAGCCTCGGTGGCGTTCTTGGCGATGCGCTGGGACAGCACGCGCAGCTCGCCGGCATGGCCGATGTACTGCTTGTCGTAGTTGGACTGGGTATTGAGGTAGGCGAAGTTGGCGAACAGCAAGACGATCGACAGGATCAGCACCACGAACAGCACGGTGATCTGCGCACTGCTGCGCGCACGCGCAGTCACGGCGGGTGGAGTGACGGGGCTGGCGGGCTTGTTCACGGTCGATCCTCTACAACGCTACATCAAGAAAGCCTGGCGCCTGGGCCAGGGCGAACGGACTGAAGATCGCCCAATTGCGCTCCCGCGGGAAATGCCCCTGAACGAACGGTGCAGCGGCGCGCAACAGCGGCTGCGGCGGCGACAGGTCGAGGCTGCTCAGGGTGAAGTGCTGCAAACCCAGCACCTCATCGACCAACAGCCCGGCGAACAGGTCTTCGTGGTCCAACACCAGCACGCGCCGCTGCTTGCCGGGCGCTACCGGGCCGAGGCCGAAGAAGCTGCTCAGGTCCATCACCGGCAGCAGCCGTCCACGCAGGTTGGCAACGCCGCAGACCCACGGTTGCACCCCCGGCACACGGCTGCTGCGCGGCTCACGCAAGACTTCGGCGACTTCGCCCATCGGCGCCACGAACCACTGCCCGGCAATCCGAAAACCGATCCCGCTCCACTGCTGCAAGCGGTTGTCCTGCAACGGCTGGTCGGCCACCAGCAGGCGGCAGCGCCGGTCGATATCCAGCAGCAACTCGAAGGCGGTCAGCGACGCGCCTTGCGGGCGGGTGGTCAACCTGCGAGCACTTCTTTGAGTTTGGCGATCAGCGCCTCTTCTTCCACCGGCTTGATCAGAAAATCACGGGCGCCCTGACGCGATGCCCAGATGCGGTCGGTATCCTGGTCTTTGGCGGTGATGACAATCACCGGAATGGCGCTGGTCGCCGGGTCCTTGGCCAGCTGGCGAGTGGCCTGGAAACCATTGAGGATCGGCATGACGATATCCATCAGGACCACGTCGGGCTTCTCCTGACGGGCCAGGGCTACGCCGTTGGCGCCGTTTTCCGCTTTAAGGACCTCATGGCCATGCTTTACCAGTATTGCGGTCAGTTTGTGCAACTCTGTCGGCGAGTCGTCGACAATCAGAACTCGGGCCATGCTGTTTCCCCATCAAGGAAAAGTGACGCCGCCAGCACCGGCGGGGTCAGGGTGCGTGTTGTTCCTGCGCGGCGAATTCGGGCACATGCGCCCTGATCGCATCGAGCAGTTCTTCTTTGCTGAAGGGTTTGGTCAAGAATTGATCGGAGCCGACCACCCGCCCGCGGGCCTTGTCGAACAGGCCGTCGCGTGACGACAGCAGGATCACCGGGGTGTCCTTGAAGGCGCTGTTGTGCTTGATCACGGCGCAGGTCTGGTAACCGTCCAGGCGCGGCATCAGCACATCGACGAAGATGATCCGTGGCATGTGGTCGACGATCTTGGCCAGCGCATCGAAACCGTCGCTGGCGGTGATCACCTCACAGCCGGCTTCGCTCAGCAGCATCTGGGCGGTGCGGCGGATCGTGCGCGAGTCGTCGATCACCATCACCTTCAGGGGTTGTTCCATAATCGCGTTGAGTCCGCTTATCGCGAGGCTTGCCCGCGATTGAATCGCCCGAAGGCCTATGCAGGCATTTTTAGCACACTCCGGGTGGCCATTCCATCTGCTGCACCCCTTGACCATCCACGCGTGCGGCGCCACCCTGAGCCACTTTTCTTTCCAGTCATCGCGGCCAGGCGCCGCCAAGAGGAAACTACCGATGAGCGTTCGCCTCGGGATTGTCATGGACCCCATCGCGTCCATCTCCTACAAAAAAGACAGCTCGCTGGCCATGCTGCTGGCAGCCCAGGAGCGCGGCTGGACGCTGTTCTACATGGAACAGCAGGACCTCTACCAGAACCAGGGCGTGGCCCGCGCCAAGGTGCGCGGGCTCAAGGTGTTCGCCGACCCGGCGCACTGGTTCGAGCTGGACGCCGAAGCCGATCTGCCGCTGAGCGACCTGGATGTGATCCTGATGCGCAAGGATCCGCCGTTCGACATGGAGTTCGTCTACAGCACCTACCTGCTGGAGCAGGCCGAGGCCGCCGGCGTACTGGTGGTCAACCGCCCGCAGAGCCTGCGCGATTGCAACGAAAAGCTGTTCGCCACGCTGTTCCCGCAGTGCACCCCGCCGACCTTGGTCAGCCGTCGCCCGGACATCATTCGCCAATTCGCCGCCGAGCATGGCGATGTGATCCTCAAGCCGCTGGATGGCATGGGCGGCACCTCGATCTTCCGCCACCGAGTCGGCGACCCCAACTTGTCGGTGATTCTTGAGACCCTGACTGCGCTGGGCAGCCAGCAGATCATGGCCCAGGCCTACCTGCCGGCGATCAAGGATGGCGACAAGCGCATCCTGATGATCGACGGCGAGCCAGTGCCATACTGCCTGGCGCGCATTCCGGCCAGCGGCGAGACCCGTGGCAACCTGGCTGCCGGTGGCCGTGGCGAGGCGCGCCCGTTGACCGAGCGCGACCGCTGGATTGCCGCCCAGGTCGGCCCGACCCTGCGTGAGAAGGGCCTGCTGTTCGTCGGCCTGGACGTAATCGGCGAGCACCTGACCGAGATCAACGTCACCAGCCCGACCTGCATCCGCGAGATCGACAACGCCTTTGGCACCCAGATTGGTGCGCAACTGATGGACGCCATTGATCGCAAGCTCAAGGCGCGCTGACCACCAACGCGGAGCAAAACCGCGCAGTGGGGTATGATGCGGGTCTTTTTCACCTGACCTGCTGCCCCGCTTTGCGGTTGCTGGATACCTGATGACGCTGCCCGCCGACATCCCTGCCGACATGCTGCCACCCCGCGTTCGCTCGGTGGATCGGCTCGGCTTTACCCTGTTCCTGGCTGCCCTGGTGCACCTGGCGCTGATCCTTGGCGTCGGTTTTACCGTGGTCAAGCCCAGTGAAATCCGCCATACCATGGACATCACCCTGGCCACCTTCAAGAGCGAGAAACCGCCCGAGAAGGCCGACTTCCAGGCCCAGGACAATCAGCAAGGCAGCGGTACCCTGGACAAGAAGGCGGTGCCCAAGACCACCGAGCTTGCAC
The DNA here is from genome assembly GCF_025847435.2 of Pseudomonas sp. BT-42-2. Lineage (NCBI taxonomy): Bacteria > Pseudomonadati > Pseudomonadota > Gammaproteobacteria > Pseudomonadales > Pseudomonadaceae > Pseudomonas > Pseudomonas sp. BT-42-2. Next base: position 7,070 of record NZ_JAOYTM010000018.1, on the reverse strand, counting down.
CGTTCCAGGACAGCAAGATCAACAAGGTCACCCCGCCCCCTGCGGCCAAGCCCGAGACTCCGCCGGCGCCACACAAGTCAGCGGTGGCCACGCAGGCGAGCAAGGTGCACAAGGTCGAGCCCAAGCCCAAGGAAAGCAAGCCGCAGCCCAAGCCTGCCGCGGCCACGCCCGACTTCGACAGCTCGCAGCTGTCCAGCCAGATCGCCAGCCTTGAGGCAGAGCTGTCCAACGAACAACAGCTGTACGCCAAGCGCCCACGCATCCACCGCCTCAATGCCGCCTCGACCATGCGCGACAAGGGCGCCTGGTACAAAGAGGAATGGCGCAAGAAGGTCGAGCGGGTCGGCAACCTCAATTATCCAGACGATGCCCGCCGCCAGCAGATCTACGGCAATTTGCGCATGATGGTGTCGATCAATCGCGATGGTTCGCTGTATGAGGTGTTGGTCCTGGAGTCATCTGGCCAGCCAGTGCTCGACCAGGCCGCCCAACGCATTGTGCGCCTGGCAGCGCCATTTGCGCCGTTTACCGGAGATCTGGCCGAGTTCGACCGCCTGGAGATCATCCGCACCTGGCGCTTTGCCCGCGGTGACCGCTTGTCGAGCAATTAGGCCATCACTGAAGCCATGCTGATGGGTTGATCTGGCACCCAACCCTGTGGGAGCGGGCTTGCCCGCGAACGAGGGCGAAGCCCTCGCCATCCACAAGGGTGCTCAAACCGGTCTCTGCGCGGGCAAGCCCGCTCCCACAAGGTCGGGCAGCGCTGCCAATGACCTATCCAATGCACGACAGTGTGCGGTCGGGACTGGAGACACTGTGCAGCACCTTGTCAGCCTCGCCACCTGGCGCCACACTATCCCCCATGAAAAACCTCACGCCGAGTTACCTCAAGCATCAGTTCCTGATCGCCATGCCACACATGGCCGATCCGAACTTTGCCCAGACCCTGACCTACATCGTCGAGCACAACGCCAATGGCGCCATGGGCCTGGTGGTCAACCGGCCCCAGGAGCTGAACCTGGCCGACATCCTTGAGCAATTGCGCCCGGACGATGAGGCGCCTGCCAGCACCCTGCAGATCCCGATCTACCAAGGCGGCCCGGTACAAACCGACCGCGGCTTCGTCCTGCACACCCCGGAGCGCAGCTTCCAGGCCACCATCGAGCTCGACGGCCTGTCGTTGTCCACCTCGCAGGATGTGCTGTTCGCCATCGCTGAAGGCAACGGGCCGAAACAGAGCCTGATTACCTTGGGTTACGCCGGCTGGGAAGCAGGTCAACTGGAAGCGGAGCTGGCCGACAACGCCTGGCTCAACTGCCCGTTCGATGCCGAGATCATCTTTGGCCTGGCCAGCGAGCAGCGCCTGGAAGCTGCCGCTGCACTGCTGGGGATCAACCTCAGCCTGCTGACCAGCCAGGCGGGCCACGCCTGATGAGTGAGCTACGCCTGCTGCTGGGTTTTGACTACGGCACCAAACAGATCGGCGTCGCGGTGGGCCAGGTGATCACCGGCCAAGCCCGCGAGCTGTGTACCCTCAAGGCCCAGGACGGCATCCCCGACTGGGCTCAGGTAGAAAAACTGATCAAAGAATGGAAGCCCGATGCCATCGTCGTCGGCCTGCCATTGAACATGGACGGCACGCCCAGCGACATGAGCGCCCGCGCGCAAAAATTCGCCAATCGTTTGCACGGGCGCTACAACCTGCCGGTGCACACCCACGACGAACGCCTGACCACCTTCGAAGCCAAGGGCGAGCGCATGGCCCGTGGCGGCCAGCGCGGCAGCTACCGTGACAATCCGGTCGACGCCATCGCCGCAGCGCTGCTGTTGCAGGGCTGGCTGGAGGCCAACACCTGATTCCTTCATTCGCTTTGCCGCCGGGCCAACCCGGCGCCCCGAGGAGCACGCAATGAGCCTACCCAATCCCGCCGAGCTGATCCGGCAGATGGCCGTCGACCTACGCGCCCACCTGGCCCGCCGCGCCATTGCCGAGCCACGCTTCATCGGCATCCGTACCGGTGGCGTGTGGGTAGCCCAGGCCCTGCAACAGGAACTGGCCGACACGAGCCCGCTGGGCACCCTCGACGTGTCGTTCTACCGCGATGATTTCAGCCAGAACGGCTTGCACCCGCAGGTGCGTCCCTCCGAGTTGCCCTTTGAAGTCGAAGGCCAGCATCTGGTGCTGGTCGATGACGTGCTGATGAGCGGTCGCACCATTCGCGCCGCGCTCAACGAACTGTTCGATTATGGCCGCCCCGCCAGTGTCACCCTGGTCTGCCTGCTGGACCTGGATGCCGGCGAATTGCCGATCCGGCCCAATGTGCTCGGTGCCACCCTGTCGCTGGCCGCCCATGAGCGGGTAAAATTGACCGGACCCACGCCGCTCGCCCTCGAGCGCCAGGACCTCGCCACCGCTTCCGCCCTTTAAGAGTCCCCCGCGATGACGCCATTCGACGCCAAGCGCCCGCTGCAGCTCAATGATCAGGGCCAGCTGCGCCACTTCCTCTCGCTCGACGGTTTGCCTCGCGAACTGCTCACCGAGATCCTCGACACTGCCGACTCGTTCCTCGAAGTCGGCGCCCGGGCCGTCAAGAAAGTCCCGTTGCTGCGCGGCAAGACCGTGTGCAACGTGTTCTTCGAGAACTCCACCCGCACCCGCACCACCTTTGAACTGGCCGCCCAACGGCTGTCGGCCGACGTCATCAGCCTGAACGTGTCGACCTCTTCGACCAGCAAAGGCGAGACCCTGTTCGACACCCTGCGCAACCTCGAAGCGATGGCCGCCGACATGTTCGTCGTGCGCCATTCCGACTCTGGCGCGGCGCACTTCATCGCCGAACACGTCTGCCCGGATGTGGCAGTGATCAACGGCGGCGACGGCCGCCACGCGCACCCGACCCAGGGCATGCTCGACATGCTCACCATCCGTCGCCACAAAGGCAGCTTCGAGAACCTCTCGGTGGCCATCGTCGGCGACATCCTGCATTCGCGCGTGGCCCGCTCGGACATGCTCGCGCTCAAGGCCCTGGGTTGCCCGGACATCCGCGTGATCGGCCCGAAGACCCTGATTCCAGTAGGCATCGAGCAATACGGGGTGAAGGTCTATACCGATCTTGCCGAAGGCCTCAAGGACGTCGACGTGGTGATCATGCTGCGCCTGCAGCGTGAGCGCATGGCCGGCGGCCTGCTGCCCAGCGAAGGTGAGTTCTACCGCCTGTTCGGCCTGACCACCGCGCGCCTGGCTGGAGCCAAGCCGGATGCCATCGTCATGCACCCTGGCCCGATCAACCGCGGCGTGGAGATCGAATCGGCCGTGGCCGACGGCCAACACTCGGTGATCCTCAACCAGGTCACCTACGGTATTGCCGTACGCATGGCCGTGCTGTCGATGGCCATGAGCGGACAGAACGCGCAACGACTACTGGACCTGGAGAACGCCCTGTGAGTATCAGCATTCTTGGCGCCCGGGTGATTGACCCCAGCAGCGGCCTGGACACCATCACCGACCTGCACCTGGAAAACGGCCGGATCGTTGCGCTCGGCGCCGCCCCTGCCGGCTTCAGCCCCAGCCGCACGATCCAGGCCGATGGCCTGGTAGCAGCCCCTGGCCTGGTCGACCTCGATGTATCCCTGCGCGAGCCGGGCTACAGCCGCAAGGGCAACATCGCCAGCGAAACCCGCGCCGCAGTCGCCGGTGGCGTCACCAGCCTGTGCTGCCCGCCGCAGACCCGCCCGGTGCTGGATACCTCGGCAGTCGCCGAACTGGTGCTGGACCGCGCCCGCGAGGCCGGCAACAGCAAGGTTTACCCCATCGGCGCCCTGACCAAGGGCCTGGAAGGCGAGCAACTGGCCGAACTGGTCGCCCTGCGCGACACCGGTTGCGTGGCATTCGGCAACGGTTTGAAGGAAATCCCCAACAACCGCACCCTGGCCCGCGCCCTGGAATACGCCGCGACTTTCGACCTGACCGTGGTCTTCCACTCGCAGGATCGCGACCTGTCGCACGGCGGCCTGGCCCATGAAGGCGCCATGGCCAGCTTCCTCGGCCTGCCGGGTATTCCGGAAAGTGCCGAAACCGTGGCCCTGGCGCGCAACCTGCTGCTGGTCGAGCAAACCGGCGTGCGTGCGCACTTCACCCAGATCACCAGCGCCCGTGGCGCGCGGCTGATCGCCCAGGCGCAAGAGCTTGGCCTGCCGGTGACGGCCGATGTGGCGCTGTACCAGTTGATCCTCACCGACGAGGCGCTGCGGGATTTCTCCAGCCTGTACCACGTGCAGCCACCGCTGCGCACTGCGGCCGACCGTGACGGTCTGCGCGAGGCGGTCAAGTCGGGGGTTATCCAGGCGATCTCCAGCCATCACCAACCGCACGAGCGCGATGCCAAGCTGGCGCCGTTCGGCGCTACCGAGCCGGGTATCAGCAGTGTCGAGCTGTTGCTGCCGCTGGCGATGACCCTGGTCGAAGACGGCTTGCTCGATCTGCCGACCCTGCTGGCACGCCTGACCACAGGCCCGGCGCAGGCGCTGCGTCTGCCGGCCGGAGAGCTGAAGGTCGGCGGTGCGGCGGACCTGGTACTGTTCGATCCAAAGGCATCGACCGTAGCTGGCGAACAATGGCTGTCACGCGGCGAGAACTGCCCGTTCATCGGCCACTGCCTGCCGAGTGCGGTGCGTTATACCTTGGTCGATGGCCACGTCTGCCACGAGGCCTGATCCAGTAATGGGGCCGCGCTGCGGCCCTTCGCGGGCAAGCCCGCTCCCACAGGGTGGGCGCTGCTCTCATGGACGGCGCGGTACCTGTGGGAGCGGGCTTGCCCGCGAAGGGCCGCAGCGCGACCCCAAAGCAGCCTACTCAATCCATAGTGAATGGGCAAAGCACCGACGACCCTAGGCCTGCCTTAGTCGACCATTCATCCTCCCCGGTTGAAATTCTTCCCCCCTCCCCCCATATGAGTCTGCATCAGGCATTTTCGCCCCGCTGCGTGGAGACTCTCCCTTGACTACCATCGTTTCAGTCCGCCGCCACGGCAAAGTCGTCATGGCGGGCGACGGCCAGGTTTCCCTCGGCAACACCGTGATGAAAGGCAACGCGAAAAAAGTTCGTCGCCTGTACCACGGCCAGGTCATCGCCGGCTTCGCCGGTGCCACCGCCGATGCCTTCACCCTGTTCGAGCGCTTTGAAGGCCAACTGGAAAAACACCAGGGCCACCTGGTCCGCGCCGCCGTCGAGCTGGCTAAGGAATGGCGTACCGATCGTTCCTTGAGCCGCCTGGAAGCCATGCTGGCAGTGGCCAACAAGGACGCTTCGCTGATCATCACCGGCAACGGTGACGTAGTCGAACCGGAAGACGGCCTGATCGCCATGGGCTCCGGCGGCGCCTTCGCCCAGGCCGCTGCCCGTGCGCTGCTGAACAAGACCGACCTCTCGGCCCGCGAAATCGCCGAGACCGCCCTGAATATCGCTGGCGACATCTGCGTGTTCACCAATCACAACCTGACCATCGAGGAGCAGGACCTGGCCGAGTGATCAGCTGTTTTGGCGCCCAACCCCGGTGGTTGGGCTTTCCCACGCTGACCCACTGCGCCCAAGGACCACATTGATCATGTCCATGACCCCCCGCGAGATCGTCCACGAACTCAACCGCCACATCATCGGCCAGGAAGACGCCAAGCGCGCTGTGGCCATCGCCCTGCGCAACCGCTGGCGGCGTATGCAGCTACCTGCCGAGCTGCGCGCTGAAGTGACGCCGAAGAATATCCTGATGATCGGCCCGACCGGCGTCGGCAAGACCGAAATCGCCCGTCGCCTGGCCAAGCTGGCCAACGCCCCGTTCATCAAGGTCGAAGCGACCAAGTTCACCGAAGTCGGCTACGTTGGCCGTGATGTCGAGTCGATCATCCGTGACCTGGCCGACGCTGCGCTGAAGATGCTCCGCGAGCAGGAAATCATTCGCGTGCGCCACCGCGCCGAAGACGCCGCCGAAGACCGCATCCTCGACGCCCTGCTGCCACAGGCGCGCAGCGCCAGCAGCTTCGCCGAAGAAGCTTCGCAGTCGAGCAGCGACTCCAACACCCGTCAGCTGTTCCGCAAGCGCCTGCGCGAAGGCCAGCTGGACGACAAGGAAATCGAGATCGAAGTCGCCGAATCCATGGGCGTCGAGATCGCCGCGCCACCCGGCATGGAAGAGATGACCAACCAGCTGCAAAGCCTCTTTGCCAACATGGGCAAGGGCAAGCGCAAAGCGCGCAAGCTCAAGGTCAAGGAAGCGCTGAAGATGGTCCGCGAAGAAGAAGCGGGCCGCCTGGTCAACGAAGAAGAGCTCAAGGCCAAGGCCCTGGAAGCGGTCGAGCAGCACGGTATCGTGTTCATCGACGAAATCGACAAGGTTGCCAAGCGTGGCAACGTTGGCGGCGCCGACGTCTCCCGTGAAGGCGTGCAGCGCGACCTGCTGCCGCTGATCGAAGGCTGCACCGTCAACACCAAGCTGGGCATGGTCAAGACCGACCACATCCTGTTCATCGCTTCTGGCGCGTTCCACCTGAGCAAGCCGAGCGACCTGGTGCCTGAGCTGCAAGGCCGTCTGCCGATTCGCGTTGAACTCAAGGCGCTGACCCCGGGCGACTTCGAGCGCATCCTGCAAGAGCCGCATGCCTCGCTGACCGAACAGTATCGCGAGCTGCTCAAGGTCGAAGGCCTCAACATCGAGTTCGTCAGCGACGGTATCCAGCGTCTGGCCGAGATTGCCTATCAGGTCAACGAGAAGACCGAGAATATCGGTGCGCGTCGCCTGCACACCCTGCTCGAGCGTTTGCTCGAAGAGGTGTCGTTCAGTGCTGGCGACCTGGCCAGCGCGCATGACGAAGCGCCGATCCGCATCGATGCCGCTTATGTGAACAGCCACCTCGGTGAGCTGGCGCAGAACGAAGATCTGTCGCGCTACATCCTGTAACACCTCTCCAGAGGGTAATGGGAGCGGCGCGTGGGAGCGGGCTTGCCCCGCGATAGTGTCGGCAGCAACGCCAGCTATCGCGGGGCAACTTTTGCGGCCCGCTAAAAGACCGGCGCGTAC